>NZ_LZJE01000018.1:0-15957 GCF_001666865.1 Mycobacterium sp. E136 | reverse complement strand
CGTCGCGGATGGTCGAGAGCCGGTGGGCGATGATGAAACTCGTTCGATCCCGACGCAACTCGGCCATGGCCTGCTGGATAAGCAGCTCGGTTCGGGTGTCCACCGAGCTCGTCGCCTCGTCGAGGACCAGCAGGCCGGGCTTGGCCAGTACCGCGCGCGCGATCGTGATCAGCTGCTTCTCACCGGCGCTGATGGTGCCGCCGTCGTCGCTGACGCGAGTCTGGTAGCCGTCGGGCAGCATGTGCACGAACCGGTCGACGTACGCGGCCTTGGCCGCCGCGATCACCTCGTCCTCCGAGGCGTCGGGCCTGCCGTAGGCGATGTTCTCGAATATGGTGCCGCCGAAAAGCCAGGTGTCCTGCAGCACCATCCCGATCCGGGACCGCAGCGAATCCCGGCTGACCGTCGAGATGTCCACGCCGTCAACCAGAATCCGGCCGGAGTCGACGTCGTAGAACCGCATCAGCAGATTCACCAGCGTCGTCTTGCCCGCTCCGGTCGGCCCCACGATCGCGACCGTGCTGCCGGGTTCGGCGATCAGCGACAGGTCGCGGATCACCGGGGTCTCAGGGCGGTAGCCGAACGTGACGTTCTCGAACTCGACCCGGCCCGCCTGGCCGACGGGAAGCGGCAGCTGCGCCGGGGGATCGGGTGTCTCCTCGTCCGCGTCGAGCAGGTCGAAGACCCGCTCCGCGCTGGCCACACCCGACTGCAGGGTGTTGTACATGCCCGCCACCTGTGTGAGCGGCTGGTTGAACTGGCGGACGTACTGGATGAACGCCTGGATGCTGCCGAGCGTGATCTGACCGGTCGCCACCTGCAAACCACCCACGACGGCCACCGCGACGTAGCTGAGGTTGCCGATGAACGTGGTGGCGGGCCCGACGAGGCCGGAGAAGAACTGCGCGCCGAAGGCGGAGTTGTAGACGGCGTCGTTGCACTCGCGGAACCGCTCCTGGGCTGCAGCGCGGTGACCGAAGGTCTTGACGACGGTGAAGCCGCTGTAGGTCTCCTCGATGTGCGCGTTGAGCCGTCCGGTGTTCGCCCACTGCGCGACAAACAGGCGCTGCGACCGGCGCGCGATCCAGCGCGTCGCCCACAATGACAGAGGCACGGTCACCACGGTCAGCAGCGTCAGAAGCGGCGAGATGGTCAGCATCATCACCAGCACCGAGAGGACCGTCAGAACCGACGTCAACAGCTGGCTGATCGTCATCGACAGCGACTGCTGAATGTTGTCGACGTCGTTGGTCACCCGGCTGAGCACCTCGCCGCGTTGGCGGGAGTCGAAGTACGACAGCGGCATTCGGTGAACTTTGTCCTCGACGTCGGAGCGCAGCGTCGCCATGGTGCGTTGCACCGCGACGTTGAGCAGCCTGGCCTGCAACCACACCAGCAGCGCGGCAACGAGATACAGGCCCAGCGCGAGCAGCAGGGTGCGACCGACCGCGCCGAAGTCGACGCCGCGACCGGGCACCACGTTCATCCCCGACAGCAGATCGGCGAACGTGCTGTCGCCGCGGGCGCGGGCGGCGTCGATGGCCTGCTCCTTGGTCAGCCCCGCAGGTAGCTGGCGGCCGACCACACCGTTGAACAGAAGATCCGTGGCGTGCCCCAGGATTCGCGGACCGATCACGCTGATCGCGATACCGCCGACGCCCAGGAGGATCACCGCCGCGGTCGGACCGCGCTGGGGTGTCAACCGCTTGACCAAGCGGATCGCCGATCCGGTGAAGTCGCGCGAGCGCTGGGTGGGCGCCTGCACCATGCCGCGGATCGGCCGGGCCATCGGGGCGCTCACTGCGCGTCACCCACCCTCGCGAGCGACTGCGAGTCCGCGAACTCGGCGTACTCCGGGCAGTCCGCGAACAGGGTCTCGTGGGTGCCGATCCCGACGACGCGGCCGTCATCGATGACGACAATCTGATCCGCCTGCATGACGGTCGAGATGCGTTGCGCGACAACGATCACCGTCGCCTCCGCCGACACCTCCTGCAACGCGGCACGCACTCGCGCGTCGGTGTGGACATCGAGCGCCGAGAACGCATCGTCGAACAGATACACCGCGGGCCTGCGGATCACCGCGCGGGCGATCGCCAACCGCTGCCGCTGTCCGCCCGAGAAGTTCGCGCCGCCCTGCGCAACCCGCATGTCGAGGCCGTCGGCATGCGCACGCACGAAATCGTCGGCGGCGGCCACCCGCAGGGCCTCCCACATCTGTTCCTCGGTGGCCACCTGTCCCGGGGCCATACCGAACTGCAGATTGTCGGCGATCGTGCCCGAGAACAGGTATCCGCGCTGCGGCACCAGCCCGAGCACCGACCACAGCTGCTCGGGGTCGTAGTCGCGCACGTCGACGCCGTCGACTTGCACCGAACCGCTCGTCGGGTCGTACATCCGGCAGATCAGCGACACCAGAGTCGACTTGCCCGACCCCGTGGAGCCGACCACCGCGGTCGTCGTGCCGGGGAGTGCGGTCAGCGAAACATCCTGCAGGACGGGGCGTTCGGCGCCCGGATAGCAGAATGTCGCGGCGTCCAGCCGGATCTCACCGCGGATCCTCGACGGTCGCACCGGGCGTTCGGGGCTGACGATCTGCGGTGTGGTCGACAGCACCTCCGAGATGCGCTCGGCGCACACCGACGCTCGCGGAATGATGACGAGGACGAACGTCGCCAGCAGGACCGCCATCAGGATCTGCATGAAGTAGGCCAGGAACGCGATCAGCGAGCCAACCTGCATCTGCCCGGCATCGATGCGCAGCCCACCGAACCAGATCAGCGCCACGCTCGACACGTTGATGACCAACGTCGTGGTGGGCAGCATCAGCGCCTGCCATCGGCCGGCCTCGACTGCGGTGTCGGCCAGCGCGTAATTGGCGTCGGCGAACCGGGCGCGTTCGAACGGTTCCCTGGCGAATGCGCGGATCACCCGTAAACCGGAGAGCTGGTCGCGCATCACCCGGTTGAAGCCGTCGACGAGGCGCTGCATGCGGCGGAAGATCGGCAGCAGGTGGCGGGTGATCCAGTAGTTGGACAGGGCCAGGAGCGGCACGCTGACCAACAGCAGCCAGGACAGCCCGGCGTCCTGGTGCACGGCCATGAAGATGCCGCCGATCGACATGATCGGCGCGGTGACCAGCATCGTGCACGTCAGCTGCACCAGCAGCTGGATCTGCTGCACATCGTTGGTGGTGCGGGTGAGCAGCGACGGCGCACCGAACCGCGCGGTGTCCTCGGCCGAGAACCCGGTCACGTGGTTGAATACCGCCGCCCGCAGGTCGCGGCCGACCCCCATGCCCGCTCGCGACCCGAAGTACACCGCGCCGACCGCGCACACCACCTGCAGCGCCGTGACGGCGAGCATGACACCGCCCAATTCGACGATCCTGCGCAGGTTCCCGGCCGCGACGCCGTCGTCGATGATCGCGGCGTTGACCGTCGGCAGGTACAGCGAGGCGAGCGTGCTGACCAACTGGAGCGTGGCGACGGTGGCAAGCAGCGCCCGGTATGGCCGCGCGTACTGTCGCAGCAGCGCCCATAACATCCCGCTACTGTCGCACATCCGATATATGAGCTGGTCAACCGGCATGTCGGTGGTTGACCCCAAGAGCGGCCGCTACAGTGCATGGCGTGACTCACAGCACGCGCATGACCCGCTGCCTGGCCGTCGCGGCCGCCGTGGTCATCCCGCTGTCCGCCGCATGCTCGGATTCCGAGCCCACCGGCCCGCAGGTGCCCGAGGACAACCCGACGCCGGCTGCAGACGCGTCGCACGGCCCGTTCTTCCCCGAATGCGGGGGCATCAACGACGCGGAGGTCATGAAACTGACCCGCGTGCCGGGGCTGGTGGCCACCGCCAAGAACTCGGTCGGATGCCAGTGGTTGGCCGGCGGCAGCATCCTCGGCCCGCACTTCTCGTTCAGCTGGTTCCGCGGAAGCCCCATCGGCCGCGAGCGCAAGACCGAGGAACTGTCCCGCACCAGCGTCGAGGACATCAACATCGAGGGCCACGATGGCTTCATCGCCGTCGGCGACGACCCGCTCCTGGGCACGAACCTGTGCGAGATCGGCATCCAGTTCGACGACGACTTCATCGAGTGGTCGGTCAGCTTCGCCAGCAAGCCGTTCCCGGAACCCTGCGACGTCGCCAAGGAACTGACCCGTCAATCGATTGTGAATTCCGAATGACAACCGCCTTCGCTCGTCGGCTGGGTGCCGGCCTCATCGCTGTGCTGGCCGTGCTGTCGCTGCTCACCGGTTGCACGCAGACCGTCGAGGGCACCGCGGCCAAGTCGGGTTCGGGAGGTGGCGGCCCGCGCAACCAGGACTCCGAGCGGCAATACCCGAACCTGCTCAAAGAGTGCGAGGTGCTGACCGAGGACATCCTCGCCGAAACCGTGGGCGCCGACCCCCTCGACATCCAGAGCACGTTCGTCGGCGCGGTGTGTCGCTGGCAGGCGGCCAACCCGCAGGGTCTGGTGGACATTACCCGGTTCTGGTTCGAGCAGGGCAGCCTCGACAACGAGCGCGAAGTGGCCCAGAAGCTCAACTATCAGATCGAGAACCGTTCGGTAGCCGGCATCGAGTCGATCGTGATGCGCCCGAACGACCCGAACGGCGCGTGCGGCGTGGCCAGTGACGCGGCGGGTGTCGTCGGATGGTGGATCAATCCGCAGTCGCCGGGGATCGACGCCTGCAAGATGGCGCTGAAGTTGATGGAGCTGACGCTCGCCACCCGTGCGTGACGCCTACCGCGGTACGTGGAAGGTGACCAGCGAAGCGCCGTCGAGCGCGAGTCCCTCCCACGTCTCGCCGGTACGCAACACCGCGATCGACGACGTCGGATATTTCATCGAGATCTGTTCGGCCGCAGCGATGTTGCTGCCTTCCGCGGTGGACAGCCCGAGTGCGACGTTCGACATCGCCGGTTCGTGACCGATCACCAATAGCGTCTGCACTTCGAAGTCGAAGTGCGACGGCACCCGGTTGATCTCGTCAATCACCGTGCCCGGCGTCGCGTCGTAGAGGCGGTCGAGGTAGCGGACCGGCGCGGCGATCCGGGTGCGTGCCAGCGTCTCGCGGGTGCGGGTGGCGGTCGAACACAGCACGGCGTCGACGGCGGGGGCGTGGGCGCGTAACCAGTCACCGGCCAACCCCGCCTCGCGCAAACCCCGCGGCGCCAGCGGACGGTCGTGGTCGCCGACACCCGCCGGATAGTCCGACTTGGCGTGTCGGAGCAACAGCAGCGTGCGAAACCGGTCGGTCACCGGACTAACGGTAAGGCATGCCGCCGCACCTCCCGGGACTTGTCGGGGTGCCGCCCTACACTCGCGGTGCCCGGCAAACACATGAACGGAAGGAGCGCGCTGAGATGCGATTCGTGCATACCGCCGACTGGCAACTCGGCATGACGCGGTACTTCCTGAATGGCGAGGCGCAGCCCCGTTATTCGGCCGCGCGACGCGACGCGGTGGTCGAGGTGGGGCGGGTGGCGGCCGACGCCGGCGCGGAGTTCATCGTCGTCGCCGGCGACGTTTTCGAGCACAACCAACTCGCGCCCAGAGATGTCAGCCTGTCGCTCGAAGCCATGCGCGCCATCGGCGTTCCCGTGTACCTGCTGCCCGGCAACCACGACCCGCTCGACGCGTCCTCGGTCTACACCAGCCCGCTGTTCCTCGCCGAGTGCCCTGAGAACGTGTCGGTCCTGGACCGCGCCGGTGTGCACGAGGTACGGCCCGGACTGGAACTGGTGGCGGCGCCGTGGACCTCGAAGGCGCCGTCGTCGGACCCCGTGGCCGGCGTGCTCGAGGATCTGCCCGCCGACGGGGTGACACGCATCGTCGTCGGCCACGGCGGCGTGGACATCTTCGTACCCGACAAGGACCGCGCTTCGCTGATCCGTCTGGCCGCGCTGGAGGCGGCCGTCAACCGGGGCGCCGTGCACTATGTAGCGCTGGGCGACAAGCACTCTCGGATGCAGGTCGGTGCCACGGGACGGATTTGGTATTCCGGGTCGCCGGAGGTCACCAACTACGACGACATTGAGGTCGACTCCGGGCACGTACTGGTCGTCGACATCGACGAGACCGATCCGGCGCATCCGGTGAACGTCGAACCGCGCAAGGTGGGCCGCTGGCGGTTCGTCACGCTGCGCCGCGGCGTGGACAGCGACCGGGACGTCGCCGACCTCGACATCAACCTCGATCTGTTGCCGGACAAGGAACGTATCGTCGTGCGTCTCGCGTTGACGGGATCGCTGACGGTCACCGACAAGGCCGCGCTCGACGCGTGCCTGGACAAGTACGCCCGGCTCTTCGCCGCGCTGCGGGTGGACGAGAAACAGAGCGAGATCGCGGTCATCCCCGCCGACGGCGAGTTCGACGACCTCGGTATCGGCGGCTTCGCCGCATCGGCCGTCGACGAACTGGTCGCCACCGCACGGTCGGACGGTGAGGCGGCCGAGGACGCGCGTGCCGCCCTGGCGCTGCTTCTGCGGCTGTCGGATCGGGGTGTGGCGTGAAACTGCACCGCCTGGTCCTGACCAACTACCGCGGAATCACGCACCGCGAGATCGAGTTTCCCGATCGCGGAGTGGTGATCGTCAGCGGCGCCAACGAGATCGGCAAGTCCTCGATGATCGAGGCGCTCGACCTGTTGATCGAGGCCAAGGACCGGTCGGGGAAGAAAGAGGTCAAAGAGGTCAAGCCGACACACGCCGACGTCGGCGCCGAGGTGGAGGCCGAGATCTCCACGGGCCCATACCGATTCGTGTACCGCAAGCGGTTCCACAAGCGCTTCTCGACCGAGCTGACGATCCTCGAGCCGCGGCGCCAGCAGTTCACCGGTGACGAGGCGCACGACCGGGTGCGGGCCATGCTCGACGAGACCGTCGACACCTGCCTGTGGCAGGCGCAGCGGGTACTGCAGTCGGGGTCCACCGCGGCCGTGGATTTGTCCGGATGTGACGCGCTGTCCCGCGCACTCGACGTGGCCGCCGGTGAGGCGGTGGCGCTCTCGGGTGCCGAACCGCTGTTGGTCGACCGCGTCGAAGAGGAATACCTGCGCTACTTCACCCGCACCGGAAGGCCCACCGGGGAGTGGGCGGCCGCCGCCAACCGGTTGCGAGCGGCCGAGGACGCGTTGGCCGAGGCCGCGGCGTCCGTCGCGGAGGTCGACGAGGCGGTGCGCAGGCACACCAACCTCACCGACGAGCTGGACAGGTTGACGGCCCAACGCTCGGCCGCGGCCGAACAGGTCGCCGACGCGCAGAAGGCCGCCGAAGAGGTCGCCGGGCTGAAGGGGCAGCTCAAGGAAGCGGAGCTGGTCGCCGCGGCCGCTCAGGCCAACCACGACACGTCGCGCACCGCGGTCGACGAGCGCAGGCGGTTGCGTGCCGACATCGAGCAGCGGGCCGCCGCGATGGCCGAGCTCGAAACCGCCGCCACCCAGGCCAGCGACGATCACACGACCGCGGTCGAGGTGGCTGAGCTCGCCGAGACCGCCGCCGAACAGGCGCGAAATGCATTGGAGGCCACGCAGTCTCGCGTCGAAGCGGCGCGAGGAACCGTGCAACGGCTCGCCGACCGCGATGAGGCGGACCGGATCGCCGCGCAACTGTCGAAGATCGAGACCGCTGAACGGGAACTCGAGCGCGTGCAGGGCGACCTCGCGCAGATCCGGTTGACCGGCGAGGGTATGCGCGCGATCGAGTCGGCCAAGGCGACCGTCGACGCCGTGACGGCACAGGTCGAGTTGGCTTCGGCGCACATCGAATTGGTCGCGAGCGCCGACGTCGAGGTGCGCGTCGCTGGCGAGACGGTCAGGCTCGGTGCGGGGGAGGCGTGGACCGCCAGCGTCAGCGCCGAAACCGCGATCGAGGTACCGAACCTGCTCACCGCTCGGCTGCTGCCCGGTGCGCCGGCCTCCCAAACGCAGGCCAAACTCGATGCCGCACAAGGGGTTCTCGCGTCGGCGCTGACGGACTGCGGCGTCGCCGACGTAGCCGAGGCGCGCACCCTCGATCAGCGGCGCCAACAGCTGGTGACGACCCGGGATCGGCTGAGCGCGACCGTCGAGGCGCTGACGGGTGACCGGTCGGCGGATCGGCTCAGGCAACGTCTTGCCGAGCTCACCGCGCGTCAGCCGGCGGTCACAGAGCTGTTCGAGGTCGACTCCGATGCCGCCCGCGCCGAGCTCGACGCCGCGACGGCCGCCCAGAAGCAGGCGATCGCCGAGTGCGAGAAGCATCGCAAGGTCGCCGAGGAGGCGGCTAAGCGTTTGGGGGAGAGCGATACTCGGGCGACGGTGCTGCGCGAGAAGCTGACCGGTGCCCAGTCGGAGCTCGCACTGGCCCGCGAACGGTTGGAGGGTCAGCGGGCCACCGTGGGCGACGACGAGTTGGCGCTGCGGGCGCAGGCGCACGCCGAGGAGGCGCAGCGGGCCGCAGCACTGGTCGCCGAGCTGAGCGAGGAACTGACCCGCGCGGCGCCCGACGCCGTGGCCGCGACGCTCCAGGAGGCCATGCGCCGCGCCGAGGCCTTGTCGGCGAGCCGCGACGACGTGGTCGAGGAGCTTCGCGAGGTCGGTGCGCGGCTGAAGGTGTATGGGACCGAAGGCCGCAAGGGCAAGCTCGATGACGCCGAGACCGAGCGTGAGCACGCGCTCGACGAGTACACGAGGGTTCAGCGCCGTGCGAGGGCAGCGGAGCTGCTGCGGTCGGTGATCGCACGGCATCGCGAATCCACCCGCTCACGCTACGTCGATCCGTTCCGTGGTGAAGTGGAGCGGTTGGGCCGCATGGTGTTCGGCGACAGCTTCGAGGTGGAGGTCGACAGTGCGCTGCGGATCTGCACCCGCACGCTGTCCGGCCGCACGGTGCCCTACGACTCACTCTCGGGTGGGGCCAAGGAGCAACTGGGCATCGTGGCACGGCTGGCGGGGGCGGCGCTGGTGGCCAAGGAGGACACCGTACCGGTGGTCATCGACGACGCGCTCGGGTTCACCGACCCCGACCGCCTGGTCAAGATGGGTGCGGTGTTCAACGCGGTCGGCGGCGACGGGCAGGTGATCGTGCTGACGTGCAGCCCGCAGAGGTACGCGGCCGTCGACGGCGCCGAACACATCGCGCTGACGGCGTAACCGGCTGTGGCGGCGGCGCCGGCCCCGGCGACGCTGACGAGTTTCGGACGGATTTCCGACACCGCCCGTTTGTCCGCCCCGAAAAACCTAGACTCCGGCGGATGGAAGCCGACTACGTCGTCGTGGGAACGGGCTCCGCCGGGTCGGTGGTGGCGGCCCGCCTGAGCGAGAATCCGTCCGTCCGGGTCGTCGCGCTGGAAGCGGGTCCCCACGACAAGGACAAGTTCATCCGCATCCCCGCGGGCTTCGTCAAGCTGTTCCGCAGCCCGGTGGACTGGGACTATCTGACCGAACCGCAGAAGGAGCTCGACGGCCGCGAAATCTATTGGCCGCGGGGCAAAATGGTCGGCGGTTCGTCGTCGATGAACGCGATGATGTGGGTGCGCGGATTCGCCGCGGACTACGACGAGTGGGGCGAGGCGGCCGGTGACCAGTGGGACTATGCGCATCTCGAGCCATACCTGCGCAAGATCGAAGCGGGGCCGCTGTCCATCAGCAAGCAGCGCAGTCCGCGCAGTTCCACCGCCAAATGGCTGGCCGCTGCCGAACAGTGTGGCTACCGCATCGAAAAGCCGAACCAGGCTGCACCCGAAGGCTTTTGCGAGACACTGGTCACCCAGCGCCGCGGTGCGCGATGGAGCGCGGCCGACGCCTATCTCAAACCGGCCCTCAAGCGCGCAAACCTGACGCTCGAAACGGACGCGTTGGCGACCAGGGTGGTGTTCGACGGCCGCCGCGCGGTCGGCGTCGAGATCGAGCAGAACGGCACCCGTCGCGTCGTCAAGGCCCGGCGCGAAGTGGTGTTGTGCGGCGGTGCCATCAACAGCCCGCAGCTGCTGATGCTGTCGGGCATCGGCGATGGCGAACGGCTGGCCGAGCACGGCATTTCGACGCTGGTCCACACCCCGGACGTCGGCGCCAACCTGGCTGACCACTTCATCGCGGCGCTCGGCTTCGATGTTCCGAACGACAGCCTCTTCGCCGCCGAGAAGCCGCTTCAGCTGCTGAACTACCTGCTGCGGCGCCGTGGGATGCTCACCTCGAACGTGGGGGAGGCCTACGGTTTCGTTCGGAGCCGTCCGGATCTCGCACTGCCCGATCTCGAACTGATCTTCGCCCCTGCCCCGTTCTTCGAGGAGGGCATCGGCGATCCCTACGACAACCACGCCGTCGTGCTCGGGACGATCCTGCTCAAGCCGCAGAGCAGCGGCACCATCGAACTGCGTTCGGCCGACCCGAGAGACAAGCCGATCATCGACCCGCGGTATCTGACCGATCCCGGCGGCGTCGACCGGGCCGCCGTGATGGCCGGTCTGCGCGTTTGCGCGACGATCTCGCAGGCGCCCGCTCTCGAGGGCGTCATCGGCAAAATCGCGAGGCCGCTCGACTCGGCGGCCCTCGACGACGAGACGCTCGAACGCGCGCTGGCCACGTTCTCGCACACGCTGTATCACCCGGTGGGGACGTGCCGAATGGGGCGCGATGACGCCAGCGTGGTCGACCCGCAACTGCGCGTGCGCGGCGTCGAGGCCTTGCGGGTCGCGGACGCCTCGGTGATGCCGGCGATCATCCGCGGACACACCCATGCGCCCAGCGTGCTGATCGGGGAGAAGGCCGCCGAACTGCTGCGCACGTGAGCGGTGCCAAGATGGAGGCCATGGTCGAGCGCGACCGCGACGAAGCCGGGCGTCCCCGCAACACCCGCCCCCGCGACGAGCTGGGGCGGCCGCTGCCCCACGGCAGCGAGGGCGTCGCGCGGATCCCCGACGACCTCGACCTACCACCGGCCGAGACCGTCGTCTACGCGCAGGAGCTTCTCGACAAGGGGATGGCGTTTCACGCGCACGAGGTGTTCGAGGCCGCATGGAAGAACCGCCCACCGGACGAACGCGTGCTCTGGCAGAGCCTCGCCCAACTGGCCGTCGGCATCACGCACGTCCAGCGCGGAAACACGAAGGGCGCGCTCGGGGTGTTGAGCCGGGCGCGCGCCGGCCTCGCCGACGGCGGCTTGGCCCCGCACGGCGTCGACGTCCGTGGTCTTGCCGACTACGCCGAAACGTTGATCGACGACCTCGAAGCCGGGGTGGTGACCGCCCCGGAGCGACTGCGGCCGCGCCTGACTACCGACTAGCTCACCGACTGCAACCGCTGCGCCGGTGCGAACGTGACATCGCCGAGCCCGAGGTGCTCGCGCAGCGTGTCGCCGGTGTATTCGGTGCGGAACAATCCGCGCCGCTGCAGTTCGGGGACGACCGCGTCGACGAAGTCGTTGAAGGTGCCCGGCGTCTGCGCCGCCGACACCATGAACCCGTCGGCCTCACCGGCGGTGAACGACTCCTCGATCTGATCGGCGACTTGCTCCGCGGTGCCGACGAATTGCGGAAGCAACACACCCTGGGCGTACCACTTGCCGATATCGCGCAGGGTCAGGTTGTCGCGGTTGGCGACCCGTCGCGCCGTATCGAACAAGCCCTGCGTTCCGGTCACCTGAACGTCTTCGACCGGGGCATCGAGGTCGTAGACCGAGAAGTCGTGGTCGGTGTGCACCGACAGCGTGATGAGCCCGGAGATCGGATCGGCCAACTCGTTGTGGAACGCCTGCTTCTCGCGGGCGATCGACTCGGTCTCGCCGATGAACGGGATGAACGCCGGGAAGATCAGCACCTTGTCCGGATCGCGGCCGAAATCGGTGGCGCGCGACTTGATGTCGTCGTAGTAAGCCCGCCTGCCCTCGGGTGTGGGGTCGATCTCGAAGATGGCCTCCGCCCACCGCGCGGCGAAGTCCTTGCCGGTGTTCGACGAGCCGGCCTGAATCAGCACCGGCCTGCCCTGCGGTGAGCGCGGCACGTTCAGCGGGCCGCGCGTTTTGAAGAACCGGCCGTCGTGCTCGACGGCGTGCACTCGCGACGGGTCGGCGAAGACGCCCTCCTTCTTGTCGAGAACCAGCGCATCGGACTCCCAACTCGTCCACAAATCCAGGGCGGTGCGGACGAACTCGTCGGCGCGCTCATAGCGGAGCTCGTGGTCGAGATGGTCGTCGTGGCCGAAGTTCTGCGCCTCGCTCTGCGTCAGCGACGTGACGATGTTCCACGCTACCCGGCCGCGGGTGATGTGGTCGAGGCTGGCGAAGATGCGAGCCAGCTCGTAAGGGTGAAAGTAAGTGGCGGACTTGGTGATCGCGACGCCCAGCTTGGACGTCACCGCACCGATGCTGGCCGCGACGATCGACGGATCCAACGTCGCCGTCGCCTGGGTGCCGCGGCGCAACGGTTCGGTGATGTCCTCGCCGAAGCGGATCGGCGCGGCGAGCAGGTCGGCGAAGAACACGAAGTCGAACTTGCCGCGCTCGAGAATGCGCCCGATGCGGTGGTAGTACTCCGGCGTGGTGAACCCGGTGTCGCTGGCGGGATGACGCCACGCCGCATGCGAATGGGTGACCTGCGAAGCGATCTGGAAACCGCCAAGGTGTAGTTGTCGCGACATGGAGCCTCCTCAAAACGCGATTCGTGCGTGAAAACGATCGTTGAGCGATCGAAATCACGCACAAATCGCTTGGGTGGGTGGGGTCAGAAGTACGCGTTCGACGGAATCGGGGTGTTGTGCAGCAGGTTCTGCCCGATCACTCTGGCCTTGTAGACGACCGGGTTGTGCAACGTGATCGTGCGGATGTTGCGCCAATGCCGGTCCAGGTTGCGCTTCCGGCTGGCGGCGCTGGCCCCGCCGAGTTCGAGCAACCGCGTCGCGGCCTCGGGCGCCACCTGGTCCAGGTGCACCTTCACCTTCGCGACCTTCAACTGGGCCTCGGAGGCGAGGTCGGCATCCGGGACGCCGTCGACCTCGGACGCCGTCGCGGCGCCGATCGCGGCGGCCGCGTCGAGCACCGAGGCCCTGGCGATGTAGGCCGTGCTCGCCAACTCACCAAGCAGCTTCTGGTACAGCGGATCGTCGCTGGGCCGCTCGGTCAGCGCGTGGCTGAAGCTGCGGTCGCGGGAACGCAGCAGCGCGACACCGTCGTCGACGACGGACTCGAGGATGCCCGCCACCACCGCGTGGATGAACAGCTGCAGCGAGGCGTACTGGACCGTCGGCACCGGATCGGCGTCGTAGGGCGTGTCGCTGAGCACCTCATCCGCCGCGACCGCGACATCGGTGAAGACGGTCGTACCCGTGCCGGTGCGGCGTTGGCCGAAGCCGTCCCAGTCGTCGATGATGCGGACACCTTCGCGATCGGCGGGCACCACCACGTTCGCGACGGAGTCGTGGTCGGTCGTCGCCGTCACGGTGAGGTAGTCGGAGAACAACGTCCCTGTGCTGTAGAACTTCTCGCCGTCGAGGCGGTACCCGCCCGGGTTGGCGGGGTCGGGCAGCAGCCGGGTCTTGAACACCAGGCTGCCGACGGCCAGCGAGCCCTTCTCGCTGAACGCGTTGCCGAAGACCTTGCCCGCGGCGACCTTCTCCAGCCACGCCTGCGATGTCGGCAGATCGGCCGTGCGCAGCCGTTCCTCGACGAACCAGAAGTGGGTGCGGAAGATGTGCGCGACGATCGGGTCGGCGTGCGCAACGTCGATCACGGCGGAAAACAGCTGCGGCACGGTGAATCCCGCGCCACCGGCGCCGGGCGGCAGCCGCAGGGTTCCGAAGCCGGCGTTCTTCAGCGCGGCGACCGCGTCGAAGGGGTTTTCGTCGTTGAGGTCTCGGTCGCTGGCGCCTTCGGCGATGCGGGCGAGCAGCTGTGTCCACTCCGGTGTTCCCGGAAGTGCGCGTGTGGGGAGATCGGCCGTTGTCATGGCGTTTGTTCTACCGACGGCCCGCACCGCGAACACTGCTTTGGCTCACCGAGAGCCTAAGGCCTTACGGTGCTCAGTCCGCCAGCGCCAGGACTTCGTCGAACCCTTCGACCAAGCACCGATGAAAGAGGTCGTAATCGGGTATCGCGCCGGTGTCGACGTTCAGGCCGAGATGACAGGTGTCGGCATAGGTCAACAACGTCACGTTGACGGCCGCGCCGATGGTCGGGCCGAATGCGTACTGAGCGGTGACCGGTGCACCGCCGAGGTACACCGTCACGGGGATGCCTGGGACGTCGCTCGCGACGAAGTCCACGTGGCGCAGGATCGAGCCGATGTACCAGCGAGGCATGATATTGAGCACCGCGGCGATCGTCTGAGTGTGAGGAATCGAACGCTCGTGACGAACTCCGTTTGTCCGGGAGTGGATTTCGCGCATCCGCTGTGCGGGATCGGCAAGCCCGGCGGGGACGTCGAACCGCATCAACGTTATCCGGTTGCCGCCCATCTCCTCTCCCGAGGTCCGCAGGTTGATCGGCATGGTCAGGTGAAGCTCGTCGATGACGACACCGTGCTCTTCGTGGTAGCGACGCAAACCGCCGGCGACTCCGGCGACGAAGGCATCGTTGAGCGCGCAGTCACACCGGTGCGCCGCCTCGCGGAGGCGATGCAGTGAGACGTCGTGCACGCCGAGCCGGCGGACGAGGCTCCGCTCGGTGATCAAGGGTGACCCCGTGCTGTTCACCGGGCGCACCGTGCGGTAGACCGACGCGGCCGTCGCCGTTGCCGCACCCAGCGTCGCGAGGGGGCTTCGAATCCCTCGTTGGAGCCACTTAGGAGCCGACTTGACCGCGGAACTCACGGCCGAGCCGGCCACCCCTGCGTTGTAGCGCAGCGCATCACGGTAGCCGCCGAGCCACGAGTCGGTGGGAGGGGGAGGCGGGACTTCGGGCGAGGGTGGGTCGTCTTCCGGGTGCGGTTCGAGGTCGAACAAGATCATGCCGATCTGGATGCCACCGACGCCGTCGGTCAACGCGTGGTGGAACCGGCACACCACCGCCGCCGCACCGTTCGTCAAACCGTCGATCAGCGTGACTTCCCAGAGTGGACGGGCCCTGTCGAAGTCGGCCATCTCCGCCAGTCGGGCCATCTCCAGCACGGTGTCCACGGTCCCGGGATCCGGAGCGGTCACCCGCCGCATGTGAAAGTCGAGGTCGAAGTCGGGGGCCGGCTCCCATCGCGGCGGCGCCGGCGGCGGCGAGGGCACGACTCGTTGCCGCAGCATCGGCAGCATGCGGCTCATCCGGTCGAACCGGCCGCGCAACTGGGTCCAGTCCGGAACTGCGTCGAGCAGAATCACCGTCACCACGGTCGATCTCAACCGCGGGTCCGTCTCCATCGCCCAGATCGGCGTCAAGCTCGAGCTGGACGTCCGCCCGGCGGCCGGCTTCTTCACCGACTACGTCACCGTCGGCAACTTCGACATTGCCCAGTTCTCGTGGAGCGGCGACGCTTTCCCGCTCGCGAGCCTGACCCAGATCTATCGGACCGGAGCCGAGAGCAACTTCGGCAAGATCAGCAGCCCGGAGATCGACGAGAAGATCGAGCAGACCGTCGGCGAGCTGGATCCCGCGAAGGCCCGGCAGCTGGCCAACGAGCTGGACAAGATGCTGTTCGACGAGGTGTTCAGCCTGCCGTTGACCCAATCGCCCGGAAACATCGCGGTGCGAAGCAATCTGGCGAACTACGGGGCCTTCGGCCTGGCCGACGCGGACTACACGAAGATCGGCTTCATGAAGCCGTAACGCCTCGGCGTCTCAGGACCTTCGTCGACACCTTCGGGGGCTTAGGTCCTTTCCTGGGAGCAGGAGCTTCGTGCGGCTGACGTGCAGCCGTAGCGTGGGTGCGGGAGCCGACGATGACTGCATTCATGCGCAATACAGACGCCTTCACCTGGGCGATGGAGACGGACCCGCGGTTGAGATCGACCGTGGTGACGGTGATTCTGCTCGACGCAGTTCCGGACTGGA
>NZ_LZJE01000017.1:0-29750 GCF_001666865.1 Mycobacterium sp. E136 | reverse complement strand
TGGATTGCATGGATTCGCATGGGACTGGCGCCGAGGTCATTCAGGACTTGAAAACCTACTGCAAGGTGCCGCGATTCGTCGCTGTTGACCTTATTGAATACTTCCCCGCAAATTGGGTCGTCGACCTCATCAAGGAGAAATTTCAGCAGGGCCCCGTCCAGCGCGGTCTCCAGTGCGGGAATCGCGGCGCCGATGACAGTCAGGGGAAGAGCCTCAGCGTACCGATCTAGCCACTCGATCACGAGACGGATGTTCTTATTCGGTACAGGCTTTTCGCCTTCCTCGATCATGCCCCAGCGACGCATCAGAGCAAGTTCGGCGTTGGCGTGACGCTGCTCCTCGGCGTGAAAGTAACGGTAAATGTCTCCGAGCGCTTCGAAGGGCGCCTTCGGGGCCATCGCAGCAAAGGCGCGCGCTCCGACATGCTCAATCCACACCACGTCGGACATGAATTGCTTGAGTTTGGGACGCTGTTCGTCGGTGATCAACTCCGCACCAGGGGCGTCCCAATCGATATCGGCGAGAGCCCATTGCTTGTTCTTGATCGTCTCGAGCATGTCGCTATATGCGAACGCCATTTCACTGCTCCCTCTGGTCGGCTGGATCGTTCCACGAGGCCATGCGCTCCACCAGCCCCAACGCGCGCGTAAACGGACCGGGTAAAGCTCTTTTCAGTTGCCACAAAATTTTCGCGTCCAGTTGGGGCACGACATAGATTTGTCCGCGATCGTGCGCGTTCAGAGTCGTTCGAGCCACTTGATCCGGCGAAATGCCGGTCCACCTCATCAGGTTGGTCGCGAGTCTCGCCGCCGACTCCTCAATCTGAGGATTATTGGCGATGTTCGTCTTGACGAAGGTGGGGCAAAGCACTGTGACGTTGACGTTGGTACCGCTGAGTTCGGCCGCCAATGTCTCGGACAGAGCGAGCACGCCGGCCTTACTCACGTTGTATGCGCCCATTCGGGGCGCCGAGCCGAAACTTGCGGCGGACGCCACATTGATCACTCCGCCCCGGCCGTTGCTCCGGAGGCGAGGAACAAAAGTCTCGCAACCGTAGATAACACCCCAAAGGTTGACAGAAATCGCAGCGTTCCAGTCCTCGACCGACGTATCGCCGATGCGATTGCCGCCGGCACCGATTCCGGCGTTGTTGATCACCAGACTCGCCGCCTTGCCGAACCAGTCTTCACTGGCATCAGCGAGGTTACGGACCTGCTCAAGTTCGGTGACGTCGCATACGACGTCGAAACCCTCGCCGCCGGCCTGCCTCACCATCTCGGCCGACTCCTTCGCAGTGATGGGGTCTTTGTCCGCACACACAACACGTCCACCTCTGCGAGCAAGCTCAACGGCGAACGCGCGGCCGATACCGCTCCCTGCGCCTGTGACTACTGCGTGGGCGCGGTGGGTTCTACCTGGTGAATTACCGAACGGCAAGAACCTCATCTGCTTGCCCTTTGGATCGCGACACTGATTTCCGGTGCGGGAGGATATTCATTTGGGGGCATCAGCCACCATTGGGGTCGCATGCCACCAGTTTGGGCGTGAGCCCGACGTTTTGTCAAGATGGTGAGGTGAGGTCGAGAAGCAAGGTCTGGGGTGGTCGGACCGGTGCTGAGCGTCGAGCAGAGCGACGGCAGCAATTGATCGAGGCTGCGACCGAGATTTGGAGTGAGAGCGGTTGGGCCGCAGTGACTATGCGCGGCGTTTGCGCCCGGACAGGGCTCAACGATCGATACTTCTACGAGGACTTCAAGACGCGCGAGGATCTTCTCGTCGCAGCGTGGGATGGCGTTCGCAATGACATGCTCGGCGAGGTTTCCGCGCTCTTCGACGAGCGTGTGGATCGGCCGCCGATCGAAACCATCACCGCGGCGATCGCCATCGTGGTTGACCGGATCGCACGCGATCCTGGCCGGGCGCACATCCTCCTCGCTCAGCATGTAGGTAGCTCACCGCTGCAAGATCGCCGCGCTGTGGCGCTGCAGGAGGCAACGCAGTTGGTCGTCGAGGCAAGCCGGCCACATCTCAGAGAAGACGCCGACGAGACGGCCCTTCGTATGGACACTTTGGTTGCGGTGGGGGGGTTCGTCGAAGTCATCACGGCCTGGCACTCCGGTTTGCTTGCGGTGACCGAAAAGGAAGTGGTCGCGCACACTAGCCGACTGGCTGAAACCTTGGCTCAACGCTACGTCGTCAGCGGCTGAGGCTTAACCTTTCCGTGAGTTTCGAGGCCGACTGCATTTGTCTGTATGACTGTCGCCTTGACCCGCCACCGGGCATCCAATCCGTGACGACAGGCGCGCTGTCGTTTGTTTGGAGGAACGACGCAGAAACAGTGTCTTTCTGCGTCGCCCTCCTCACGCACTTTTGCTACCCAGGCTGAGCGATGACCTTCTGTGAGCCGTCTTGGTCGAACAGTTCCTTGCTCCATCGCTCCAGGACCGCGGCACTGTCCCAATCATCAGGGTGGAAGCCGGGGCGGTTGTACGAACGGAATCGCTGCAGCGCATCGGCGGTGAACATCGGGGTGCGACTGAAGCGATGTAGGCTACGCACCAACGTGACCGGGTTATACGAGGCCTTGTCAGAGGCCATCGAAAGCGCAGTCTGCAGAATGAGTTCGCCGAACAGAATTGCAGAGGCGATCCGCATGCCCCGTACGCGGGTGCGCTCGGTGCCTCCAATCAGCCGATAGGCGTCGAAGGCGACGGCTTTGTGCTCCGACTCCTCGAACGCATGCCACAGCAGAATCGGTCGAACCTCTGTCTGTCCGATGAGCTTCTGGGCGTCATCGCTGGTGAGAATGATTTCAGCGAGCGTCGCGGTGTAGTGCTCCAATGCAGAGGTCATCGACAGCCGCATTTCTGGCGAAAAGCGCCGCTCCAATAGCTTGATCAGGCGTGCGACGTGGCGGTCGATCCGCGCGGTCGGATAACCCATGGCCTGGAGCCGTTCGTTGAGGAGCCGATGCTGGTGTCGGTGTGTGGCCTCTTGTCCGATGAAACCCTTGACCGCTGTCAGCAATTGGGGATCGTCGATGGAACTCTGGAAATACTTGACCGAGCGGATGAAGAAGTCTTCCCCTTCCGGGAAGGTCGCAGAAAGCACCGAGATGAAATGGCTCATCACCAGGTCGCCATCCACGAAGTGTTGCCGCTTCGTGGAGGTGGGCATGGGGAAACGAACGCGCCGGGGTTTTGGCAATACACGGCTCTTGGTCGAGGCTCGATCTTCCGGCATCTTGACGGGGTCCTTCCTCCGTAGTCTGATCTGACTTTAGGCCTTGTCACATGAGACTGCCAGAATGTAGGGCATGAGTCCAGCACGTGTTTATGGCGGGCTGTCCGCAACTCAACGCGATGCGCAGCGCCGCGCACTGCTGATTGACGCCGCGGTCGCGCTCATGGGCAAGCAGGGAGCCGCCGCGTGCACCGTGACCGCTGTGTGTACGGAGTCAGGAGTGACGAGCCGGTACTTCTACCAGCAGTTTCGCGACAGAGACGCGCTCCTGCGTGCGATGTTCACCAAGATCTCCACCACCTTCCAAGCCGTGATCACCAAGGCGATACCGGATGACACCGTTGCTCCTCAAGAACTCGCTTACGCTCCGATAAAGGCCCTGGTTCAGATGATCGAGAACGATCCCAGCATGGCCCGCATATTGTTTGTCGAATCGGGCGCTGAACCCCTGCTTCGGCAGCTGCGAAGCGAACTGATGTCCGAATTTGCGGAGCTCGTCCTCAGAGAGGCCCGCCTGCATCTCGATATACCCAGCGAGGTGATTCAGGTCGCAGATCTCGCCGCTACCTACGGTGTCGGGGGCCTGTTCGAGATTCTCCGTCGCTGGATAGACGGACAACTAAACCTATCGACCGAAGTGCTTATCGAGCATTGTGCGGGTTTTCTCGGCAGTCTTGGCCTGTATACCCTCGGCCAGAAACCTGACCCGGCCGCTTCGCACATCCAGGTCGATATCAACTCCCCTGCGGGCCACAGCTGATGAGACCGGCGGTCTTTTCGCCGACACGCTGCGGCGTCACGCTACCGAAGGCTGGTACACCACGATGTGGTCGAGTACGCGTTTGCTTAGCAAACCCGCCTGTCGGCCCCGGTTTAATCCGAGCAGCCTGCGCCGGTTGAAAAATGAGCAGATTTACGGGTTGCGTCATCCCTCCCAGGGTGGTCGCGCAGTGCAGCGTATTGACGACGCCTTCTGTATGGAGCTAGTGAAGTGATCCAGCGTGACGACGACGAATAACCCGGACGCGGACGCGACCAGCTGGCCGGTGGCTTCCTCGCGCAATTCTGCCCGCACTTCGAGTTTCCGGCCGGTTCTGGACACGAGCTCCGCGCTGACCTCGTAGGGAACCCCCAGCAATACCGGCGCGAAGAACTCGGTGTCGAGCTTACGGGTGACGGCCATCTCACCGACGACGTAGAGCAGCATGCCCACCGTGTCGTCAAGAACCGTCATGACTGCGCCGCCATGTGCGATCCCGGGTGCGCCGCGATGTCGGCCGTCGAAGATATGCCTGGCGCCCACCCCGTCGCCACGCCGACGCGCTCGCAGGCGATGACCGTGCGGATTGTCTGTGCCGCAACCAAGGCACCACGGATGGTGCGCATCGAGGTAGTCGCCGTCGGCGGCGATAACACGATTCTGAAAGTTATGCCACCACGCGATGGCCGAATCTTCTGCTTGCTCGTCGATGACGAAATCCTCCTAAATAGGACCACGCAGTGCATGGACCACCATGCGACTGAAGAACTGCGCCGACGTCGGCTGGGCTGATCGCCGGAAGACAGTATGTAAAGGACTCGTTAGCCCGCCGAGATCATCGCTGCGGTACACCTTCCAGTTCGGTCACTATCAGCCATTTGGTCCTGCCCCGCAATACGCCCTCGACGCTGTCGCCGCATAGCTCGCCCGATAATGCTCGGGGTCGTCGTCGGTGCTATAGGGGTCATACCAAATCCTGTCCCCCACAGCGGTGACGGTCAACCTCGCCTTCTGCACAAGGGTCACGAACGTCACCGACCGCGTTCTGGGCGAAGCGCTGAACATCGTCATGCTGCCAATCGAGAAACCAGTAGTCTCCAGGAAACTCGATTGGTTTGAAGTGCCACTCACAGATAGCCTTTCAGATGAGCTTCGATGCCGGTATCGACAGTGCCAACGGATCGACTGGCCGTTTCGAGGGCTTCGACGAGGCGCGTTTCGGCGTCCGGGATCGTCGCGGCGACTTTGGCCGCAGCTAGACTACGACTCCGTAGCGATGTGCCGGCATCCGTGGCTGCGGCCGCAAGCGTAGACCACGCTTTGGAAGCATGTCGGGCCGCGGCAGCCGCTTCGGCAGTGGCGGCGTCATCTAGGAGATCGGCGATGTTCTGGCAACCGTGTGCCTGCAGCGTACGAAAGAGCCCGCCGCCGGTACCGGCTTTCTCGATGAACGCCCCGAGCCCGAACAATGCCGCGGTCAGGGCATCGTCATCGAACAGCGTTGGCCAATGCCCTACGTCATCGGCGAAGTCCTGCACACCCTTCAAACCGGAAGATTCGACTTCAGCTGCCTCGATGCGCAGTAGCGGCGCACCTACGGCACCGCCGCGCATGAACGCTGCGCTCGCGGCGAGTGAAGCGGCCGCGATCGGCCCAAGGTCTGGCACTCGCTCTGGCCAGTCGACGTGATATGTGGTGTGCCGGGTAGGTGTGGGAAACCCGACCGAGGACCGCGCCCGGCGTAGGTCGTCGTAGGCCACCGTCTGGGTTGTCTCGCGGTCATTATCGACCACATAGGCGACCCGTTGTTCGTCATCGTATCCGGTGATGACAATGTCGTGACGGCTCATGTGCAATCGGACGCGCAGGTAAGGAAGTTCGCCGATGTCAGCCCAGACCATGACGGGTCGACCTTTGTCGATTTCGTCGGTCACAAATGCCCATCCCACGTCCGGGTCATCGGTCGATCGCACGACGAACTTTGCGCCAACCCGGGAGAGGTAATCTTGTTCCAGGTCGCTTCCTCGTCCTACCAGGTACACCTGGGGGAACAACTGCGTAGAGCGGACGTACGAGAAGTCCAAGGCTCCGCCGAGGGTGAAGACCAATCCTTCACTGAGTGCTTCTGTCCCCCATCCGAGTTGGGCCCATTCAGTAAGGTCACGAAGCGCACCGGAACCACAGTGCCCTCCCCTCCTATGGGGATAGGGAATTTGAATCCTCGTCATCGCCGCTTCCTCTCTTGTCAGTAGCACTGTTGAGACTCGTCAAAAGCTACGTTTCATCACGGCTTCCCGGCTGACAGTAGGTGCCAACACCAACACGCGTGACCGCAGCCAACCTCAGCCGCGCATCTCGACCGCCTATGGCGATGGGGCACATTGACTTTCGATCGCTAGTCCTGCATCAACACGTCAACGGTAAGAGCCACAGACGCGCAGCACTCAACCGTTGTACTCAGCTCGCTTGCTCCCGTGGTCGCGCTCCCGCGCTTCGGCTGCTTTATCAGAATCGGATGAGTCCTCGGATGTTGCGGCCCGATCGCATATCCGCGTAGCCTTCGTTGATCTGATCGAGGGTGTACTCACGGGTGATCAGCTCATCCAGCTTGAGGTGTCCGGCGTTGTAGAGCTCGACGAGCCGCGGGATGTCGTGGGCGGCGTTCGACGAACCGTACAGAGCGCCGCGGATCTGCTTTTCATACAGCGTCAATTCCAGCAGTGAACCCGACATCGAGGTGTCTTCGGGGTGCCCGATCGCGGTAACGACCACACGGCCGCGTTTACCGACCAAGGACAGCGCCTCGCCGATGTAGGACCCTTCGGCGACATCGGTGGTCAAGACGCAGACATCGGCGAGTTTGCCGCGGGTGATGTCACTGATCAGTGACCAGGCCTCGTCGATCGTGGCAACGGCATGCGTCGCACCGAAACCGCCGGCTTGTTCACGCTTGAACGCCACCGGATCGACAGCCACGATGTTCAACGCGCCCGCGATGCGGGCACCCTGAATCGCATTCATGCCGATGCCACCGGCTCCGATCACTACCACGGTATCCCCGGCACGCACCTCACCGGTGCGCACCGCCGACCCGTACCCGGTCGTCACACCACACCCGATCAACGCCGCCTTGTCCAGCGGTGTCCCCTGGTCGATTTTGACCAGAGACGCCTTGGGGACCACGGTGTATTCCGAGAACGTGCCCAGCAGGCACATCTGGCCGACGTCCTCACCCCGGGCATGGAAACGGTAAGTGCCGTCGATCTGGGGTCCCATCATGAGCGCGGCACCCAAGTCGCACATGTTCCCCATCCCCCGCGCGCAATAGGAACAGTGCCCACACGACGGCAGGAACGTCAGGATCACCGAATCGCCCTCGGCGACGTTCTCGACACCCGCACCCACTTCGACCACGGTGCCGGCACCCTCGTGGCCACCGACGACGGGCAGCGGAATGGGCAGGTCGCCGGTCACGAGGTGTTCGTCGGAATGGCACAACCCGGTCGCGGTCAGCTGGACGAGCACTTCATCGGGGCCGGGAGGATCCAACTCGATGTCCTCGACTTCCCACTTTTCTCCTAGGCCCCACAGCACTGCAGCACGTGTCTTCATATGTGTCTCCTTAACGTCAGTGTTTCGGTCGCAGTGGATTGATGATTCACGCCAGCGTCTCGATGATGAGGTCACCGTCGCCGAACTGGCGGCGCAGCTTCTTCTTGTCGAACTTGCCAGTGGAAGTCAGCGGAATGTCGGTGACGAACGCCCACCGTTCCGGTAGCCACCACTTGGCCACCCGCGCACGCAGAAATTCGGTCAGCTCCGCCGCGGTGGCGGTGCGGTCGGCAGCCAGGACGACCACCGCCAGCGGCCGTTCCTGCCACTTGTCGTCGGGCACTCCAATCACCGTGGCGGTGCGCACCGCAGGGTGAGCGGCCAACTCGTTCTCCAATTCCACCGAGGAGATCCATTCGCCCCCGGACTTGATGACATCCTTGGAGCGGTCGGTCAGCGCGATGAACGCGTCCGCGCTGATCGTCCCGACGTCCCCGGTACGCAACCACCCGTCCGGCGACGCCGCCGGACTGTCATTCTCGTAATACGACTGAGTGATCCACGGGCCGCGGACTTGAATCTCCCCCACCGATTTTCCGTCCCACGGTTGTTCTGCACCGCTGTCATCGACGATGCGGGCCTGCACACCGGCCACCACCCGGCCCTGGGTTGCGCGCAGGTGAAGCGACCTCTCCGGGGTATCAGAACTCCGCGGCAGAGCGACCGAGGCCAGCGGGGAAGTCTCAGTCATCCCCCAAGCCTGCACAATGCGGATGCCCAGCTCGTCATAGGCGGTCATCAACGACCGCGGAACCGCCGAACCACCGCAGGCCACCATCTTCAGCGAACTCACGTCATGGCCGGGATTGTCGCGCAGGTAGTGCAGAACATCGGTCCAGATCGTCGGCACCGCCCCCGCCATCGTCGGTCGCACCGCCTCGATCATCTCCACTAGAGGCCCCGCCTGCAGGAAACGGTCAGGCAGCAGAAGCTGCGCGCCGGCCATCATCGCCGCATACGGCAACCCCCACGCGTTGGCGTGGAACATCGGAACGATCGCCAACACCGTGTCGTCATGACCGATGCCCAAGGCATTCGAAGTGCACGCCGCCTGCGAGTGCAACCACGTCGAACGATGGCTGTAGACAACACCTTTCGGATGCCCGGTGGTACCGCTCGTATAGCACATCGCTGCGGCCGACTGCTCGTCGACGTCGGGCCAGTCGAACGTACTCGACTGGGCGGCCACCACATCGTCGTACCGTAGGACGTCCTTTCCGCACCCCTCGACCGCGGCAAGATCGCCGGTTCCGGTCACTAGCACCGTGCGCACCGAGGTCATCGACGGCAACGCCGCCGCCAAAAGGGCCAGCACCGTACTGTCGACGATGATCACCCGATCCTCGGCATGATTGGCGATCCACGTCAGCTGTTCCGGCGGCAGCCGCAGGTTCAACGTATGCAGCACCGCGCCCATCGACGGCACCGCCGCGTAACAGTCCAGATGCTCCTGGTTGCTCCACTGTAACGTCGCGACACGCTCATCTCCACGGATGCCGATCTGGCGCAGAGCATTTGCCAACCGTGCCGCACGCTCACCCACCTCGCGATAGGACACCCCAGAGATCTGCCGGGGTCCGCGCGCAGTCAGCACCTCGCGATCGCCATGAACTGCCGAAGCATGGGCCACGATCGCGGGCACAGTCAACGCAACGTCCTGCATCGTGCTCCTCATCGCACACCCGCCCTACAGCCCGCGGTGAGGCGAGGGTCACGCATCGATGAGGTCCTGCCGATTCTGGCTCTCCAGCATCAACCGGTACTCGGGGAACAGGTTCTTGGCCTGCGGGATCAACTTGATCAACTTCGGCACCGGACCTTTCGCACGTACCGTTCCCTTGGCCATCGCCATCGTCAAGTTCACCTTCCCCAACCAGAACTTGTTCCCCGTGTCTGCCGACATGAACAACTCCACGTTGGGCACCGCGGTACTGGCCGCTCCGGTCTCCACCACCTTGTTCGGCATGTCCACCGTCACAACCGCATCCGGATCTGTGTAATGCACCCGCAACACCACACCCGAATTCGCGAGCTTGTCCGCCAGACCTTCCTTCTCCAAACCCCGCCGAAAGATCCCGCCCAGGAAGGCATAGACCTCGTCCTCGTCCCTAAATACCGCCACCGTCAACCTCAACTAACCTCATTGTCAGAACAGAACAGAACAGAACAGGCACCGACTTCTGACGCTGCTCCTCCGGAAAGAATCGTCATGCTCGTTGGGAAACCCCACTAGGTCCTGATGCGCTGCGCCAAGGCGACCGCCGGGCAGCCGCTAGCGTTCCTTTGCCAGCGGGGCTGGATGGCAATTGTCACTGAAGTACCTCTCCAAGACACGCGTCGCATCCGCCGTCGTCGTTCCCACCGCCTACGCACCGCCGGCACCTCAGTCCGAGCCGGCGAGCACCAGTTCGGCCCGTTCGACGGCGACTTGCTGCGTGATGACCCGCTTGCTGAACATGAAGTCGCGGGGACGGTTGATGCAGTCGGCGGCAATGAGCTCGCCGGCACGGAGGTAGAAGCAGGTGAAGTCGCGGTCCCGGGTCGGGTCGCCGCTGAGGACGACCTCGTCGTACCCGGTGTTGAGACCGGCGATCTGGAGCTTGAGGTCGTATTGATCTGACCAGAACCATGGAAGGGCCGCAATCTTCTTGGACTTCCCACAGACGGTCGCGGCGGCGACCTTGGCCTGCTCGGCCGCGCTCGGCACGGACTCCAGGCGGATGCGACGGCCGTAACGGGCCATGTCGTGGCTGGCGCAGTCCCCGGCGGCCACGATGTCGGGGTCGCTAGTCCGGGCCCGATCGTCGATCACGACGCCGTTGTCGACGACCAGGCCCGCGGTGGCGGCGAGCTCGGTGTTCGGCTCCACGCCGATGCCGACAATGACGAGGTCGGCGGGAATTGATTCGCCACTGGCCAGGATTACTTCGCGGACCCTGCCGTCGCCGGACAGAGCCTCGACCAGCGTGCCCGTCCGGATGTTGACGCCCTCCTCCCGGTGGATCCGGTCGAAGAACTCCGATACCTCCGGGGCGGTGACCCGTTCAAGGACGCGCCCGGTCGCCTCGAGCAGGGTGACCTCCAGACCCAGTGCACGCAACGAGGCGGCTGTCTCCAGTCCGATGTAGCCGCCGCCCACGATCACCGCCCGACGCCCGGGGCCGGCGGCCTCTCGGATCATCTCGCCGTCCGCGGCGGTGCGTAGGTAGAAGACTCCGGCCAGGTCCGCTCCCGGGGTGGGGAGCCGACGAGGCCGGGCGCCAGTGCACAGCGCGAGCTTGTCGTAGGGCAGTGCGTCGCCGGTACTCAGCACGACATGACCAGCCGAGCGGTCGATCGCCGCCACCGTCGCATCCAGGAGTCGGATCCGCTGCTTGGCGTAGAAATCCGAGTTGCGGATCGCGAGTTCGGCCAGTTCGCATTTGTCGGCCAGGTACGACTTGGACAGCGGGGGCCGCTGGTAGGGCAACGCCGACTCATCGCCGACGAGGACGATCTCGCCGTCCCACCCTTCTCGGCGAAGACTGGCGGCGAGCTGGGTGCCCGCGTGGCTGGCCCCCGCGATGACCGCTCGCTGCACGGTCATGCGCCACCTTTCGGGATGAGGCGGACCATCAGCTTACTGATCCCCCTCACGAAGTTGGACTGCACGTACTCGGGCTCACCGACGACCTCGATGTTCTCGAACCGCGGAAGCAGCTCCTCCCACAGGATCCGCAACTGCATCTCGGCCAGCCGGTTACCCATACAGCGGTGCACGCCGAAACCGAAGGAGATGTGGTTACGGGCGTTGGCCCGGTCGATAATCAGGTCATCGGGCCGATCGAACACGCGCTCGTCGCGGTTGCCCGAGGCGTACCACATCAGGACCTTATCGCCCTTGCGGATGAACTGCCCGTTGAGCACAGTGTCGGCCTTGGCGATCCGGCGCATATGCGCGAGCGGGGTTTGCCACCGGATGATCTCCGAGACCATGTTGGGGATCAGCTCGGGGTTCGCCTTCAGCTTCTCAAACTGGTCAGGGAACTCGTTCAGCGCCAGAACACCACCGCTCATGGAATTGCGGGTCGTATCGTTGCCACCCACGATCAGCAATACCAAGTTGCCCAAGAACTCCATCGGGCGATCGATCAGGTCCTTGGTGCTCTCGTCGCTCTGCAACATGGTGATCAGATCGAAGCCGGGCAGCTCTCCGGCAGCTTTCCGGGCTGCCTTGTCCCGCCAGTGAGCGCTGAGACCTCTAGCCATATCGACCATGCCGCGAAATATCTCGTCGTTGTCCGAGGGCCCACCGTTGGCTTGCTCCATGGAGGTGGCGAGATCGGACCATTGGACGAGCTTGCGCCGCTGCTCGTACGGGAAGTCCAGCAGCGTGGCCAGCATGCGCGCGGTTAGCTCGATCGAGACGTGCTGCACCCAGTTGAACGGTTCGCCAAGCGGCAGAGCGTCGAGCACGTCTACCACCCGCTCGCGGATGAGGCCCTCCATCTCACGCAGGTTCTTCGGTGCGACCACACCCTGGACAGCCTGCCGTTGCCGGTCGTGTTTCGGGGGGTCCATCGCGATGAACATCGCAATGTCGAGGAAGCGCGGCGGGCTCCCGATGACGATGAACGGCTCGGAGGAGAAGACCTCGTGGTTCTTGTCGACGGCCACGATGTCGGCATGCCGCGTCACCGACCAGAACGGGCCGAACGCGCTGTGGGCCTGATAGTGCACGGGAGCCTCGTTGCGTAGGCGCTCGTAATAGGACTTCCAGCGACCCTGACGATAGAGGAAAGGATTGCTAAGGTCGATGTCGGTCAGTTCAACCTCGTCAGCCGGCGGGATCGGTCGCTCGATGAAGATTTTTTCACCGTTGGTGCCGGTGACCCAGCGCCGCGTTCTGTCGTAGAGGTGGGCGCCCTGGATTATTCGGTCCATCGGAATTGTTGCCTGAGCCTTGGCAGTGACTGCCTCGCGAATATTGCTCACGTCTCACCTCTCTTTCGTCATCACAGTTGGAACTCGGGCAGATGGACGATCAAACCGTCCCACGCCTCAGAGACCTGCATCTGGCAGGACAGCCGGGAGGTCGGCTGACGCTCGGGGTTCATCGCGAGCATCTCCTCTTCATTGGCCCCGGAGAGGCCGACCCGATCGGACCATTGCGGATCGACGATCACATGGCAGGTGCCGCACGCGGCTTCGCCTCCGCAGTCGCCGTCGATGCCGGGCACCGCATTGTTGGTCGCGACCCGCATCAGTGACTGACCTTCCTCGAGAGGCGCCTCATACTTCTCGCCGCCGTGGGAGACAAATGTGACAACTGCCATAGCCAGGCTCCTTGCGTGTCCTCAGTTACTTGACACAAGTCTTGCGCCAGATGAGCGCTGCGGCTATGTTCGCCGGAGTCAGAAACTTGTGATTTCGGCTCAAAGGGGCCATGGTCAGTGAACCCCAATGACGCGGGTGTGCCCCCACTCGCATTCGTGCAAATGCTCGAGAGCCCGGCGTTTGACCCAGACGCCGTCGCGCGGCTTCGCAACATCATGGCTCGCGAAGGAACCGACGAGGCGACGCTGATTCAGCGTGATGTCCAGGCCCCGTTACGGTGGTTTCGTGAGGCGTACCCCGGTCTAGACATCGATCAGGCAACGCTGCTCGGATTTGCGTTAGCCGAACAGGCACAGTTGACGTCCTTCGGCCCGCTGAGTGTTCCGCTGGTCAGCGCGGGCTCAGTGGCCGAGATCGTAGAGCTGCTGACTTATCTGCCGTTGATCACGACGGCTGTCAAAGCACAGTTTCATCCAGATGACCAAGGCCTCACCGTCGGGCTCTGGGGACACACCAGCGATCGGGCCCTGGACTGCCTCGCCGTCACGTACGCCGGGTTGGCGTTGTTGCGACTGCTGGACATGCTCGTCCGTGCGGCGCCGACCCTCACACTCCACTTGAGTTGGCCAGCGCCCGCCGCCTTGAAAGATCGCGAGGACGACCTTACCGCCGGGCGCCTGTTCTTCGACGCTCCGATGTCCTTCCTCCATGTTCCCGCGGACACGCTCAACGAGGTGTGCCGGTTCTCCGATCCCGTCGCATACCGACTCGCCATCGTCGATCTGCAGCGAACTCTCGACCAGCGGAGCGAAACCACGTCGTTCTCGGAGAAGGTGAGACGGCTGCTGCAGAAGGAGCCCGGACGCCGAAGTAAACATTGGTTCGCACATGAGCTGTCAATGTCCACCAGCACACTCAAGCGGCGCCTCTCCGAAGAGGAGACCACCTTTCGCGAGTTGCGCCAAGCATTCCTGCGCGAGCGCGCGATGCTGCAGCTACTCGACCGATCCCTATCGGTGAGTGAGATAGCCACGGATCTCGGATACAGCGACCTCGCCAACTTCTCACACGCCTTCAAGCGATGGACCGGCCGCTCTCCGAGCGAGTTCCGGCTCTCACCACATTGAGCTGTCCCGGCGGGTCCGGAGATCCGACCTTTGCGGCGTCTTTCTGCAGCGTCGCCTCTCCCCGGGTGTTCGATGGAGGCCCGAGCCTGCGCGCCGGGCAGCAGATTCACCCGGTCACACAAGCCGGCCAGATGCTCGGCCAGCACCGAATCCAATTGGCGGGCATGACCGAAAGTGAACTCCCGCAACAGCGTTCCCATCGTTGACGGGGGATACACCCGGCGGAAAAAGGGATTTATGCCGCCAGCGCGGACCAGGTCGACATCATCGATGTAATCCGCGCCCGCTTACATGCTCGCGATCAGGGTGGCCAGTTTCGGAGCCGGATTGGCCGACCTCGACTTGACCCTGGGAGCTGCGATGTGAATCTTGTTGGCCAACAACTCCGATAGGCCTGCCTGCTCAGCCAGCGCCATCACCGGCACCAGGCCCGCGCACGACACCAGATATCCTCATCGAACACATCGGACCGCGGGGTGAACGTGTGGGACACTCGCGCCGGAAGTGCCGTTCTCGAACTGGACCGATTGTTGCCTGAACAATATCAATCTTCCCAGCTCAGAACGCACTTTCCTTATCCCGACACCCCGACAAACAGTCCATTGTCAGTGGATCGAGGCCAAGACCGCTCAAGTCACAGCTATCTATAGCCAACGCCGAGGTAGCGGAGCGCCACCCGCGAGATCCGCGCACCCGTGGTGGCGATGTCCGCGGAGGGAAGAACGACGTGACTCACGGTGAGCCGCACCAGAACGTCTGCGACCTCCTCGACGTCTTCGGAGTCGAGATCGGCGAAGTGGTCGTGAAACCACGCGACCAAAGCCGCGGAGGAGAGCTGGAGCAGGGACGCCGATGTCGGCAGGAGAGGAAGAACGCCCGTCGTCGGCGCACCGGCGCGATCATCCCCTGAGTGGTTGGACGTCAGCACCGACTTCAGGAGCGGACTGGCTTCTGCTTCACGCAGGGTGAACCGCACCGCTGCGGTGATGCCGCCCTGAACGTCGCCGGTGTGTTCGGCGAGAATGGCGTGGATACCCTCCAGGAAGCGCTGACCCTCGGCCACCACGAGCGCGTCACCAAGTCCCTGCTTATCGCCGAACTCCTTGTATAGCGTCGGTCGGGAGACGCCGACAAGTTCGGCGACCTCACTCACTCGGACTTGTTCCCAGCCCTTCTCAATGGTGAGTTCCCGTGTCGCCCTCAAGACCTGCTCGCGGATATGTCGGCGAAACGACATCCGCGCCGAATCAGTTGGCATACGAGCAGAATAGGTGGCGAACTGGGATCTCCCGCGCAGCCCGACGACTGGCGTCAAACGGTACGGTCGAGAAAGTCGACGACCGCCGTCGAGAATGCGTCGTTGTTGTCGCCAGCAACCATGTGGCCCGCGCCTGACACGTCAACGGTTTGCGCGTGGGGAACCAAGGTGAGGAAATCCTTCACTGTCTCTTCGGAGACTATGTCCGACAGCAGGCCGCGGACCAGCAGCGCCGGCGCGGACACCTGTCGCGCGCCATCGACAAGGAATGCGCTCATCATCTCGAACTCCTCTGCGCCGTCGTCTGAATCACTCTGCAGGAACTGAAAATTCGACGTCGCAAACGCCGGATCCCATCGCCAGGCCCAGCGACCGTCTCCACGTCGGCGGAGGACTTTTTGAAGGCCGTCGACGTTTTCGGGGCGAGGGCGGTGCGGGTTGTAGGCGGCGATCACGTCAGCGGCCGACTCTAGGCTGTCGAAACCTTCGGGATGGGCCGACATGAACGATAGGACTCGGCGGGCGCCGTGCATCTGCATTCGCGGAGTGATGTCAACCAGGACGACGGCCTGCCATAGCTCCGATGGGGCGAGCAAGTGCGTGCCGAGGATGGTCAAACCGCCCAACGATGCCCCGATCGCGGCAACTGGGCGGGCGGAGCCGGCGTACGCGCGCACGGCCAACAGGTCGGACCCCAGCCGTTCGATGTCATAGCGTCCGTCTGGATCCCAGTCGCTGTCACCATGTCCCCTTGCGTCGTAGGCGGCAACGGTGTAGCCCCGCTGATGCAATCGTTGGGCGGTGACATCCCAGGCGTGCCGGCTCTGACCACCGCCGTGAAGGAGCAACACGACCGCCCGCGGTCCGTCACAGCGGTAGAAGTCGACCGCCAGCGAGAGCCCATCCACCGTGGGCACGCGCTCGACGACAGGAGCGGACAAATCATGTGCTCTGTTTGCAGACATCAAGAGATGGCCTTCGGTGCGACGACGGTGACGGTGCCCTGCGCCGCACACACCGCTCTGCCGTCGTTGCAGATGTCGATACGTGCCACACCGCTGGTTCTGCCCAGCGAGATGATCTCAGCCGTGGCTACACAGGTTCCGCTGGAAACTGGACGAAGCAAATTCAGTTTGAACTCCGTCGTCGCGACCCAGGATCCCATCGGAATCACGGGATAAAACACCACTCCAAGGCAATGGTCGACCATGGCCGACAAGCAGCCGCCATGCAAGTTGCCGAAAGGCGTCTTCAGGTCGTCGCGTGCGTCCATCTCCGCGACGAGCCGTCCAGCAGTGAAGTCAGTGTGCCGGAAGCCGAGGTAACCGGCCAACCCGCCCGTGGTTTCTGCTGCGCTCTGCAGTTGTTCAGCGACCTGCTGGTTGAACGTGGTGAACTGCACAGACATGTCCGGCCTCCTACCTCAGCTGTGGTTGAGACATTACGCCTTGTCTGTCACATCGGTCGACAATGGTCGCTCGCCAGGATTGCGGGAAGGAGAAACCTTGAAAGAAATGTCCGGAGCCCGTCACGACTGCGCTCCCGCGGTCCTCGAACAGTCAGCAGGCTCAGTATCGTGCGGAGAACCCACTCGGCGGCGTCGTCGACGGAGACGCCCGGTTCTACGTAACTCCAGTGTCTCCTGAAGATGGGACGGAGAAACTCGGTGACGAGTTCGAAGAGTGACGTCGAGGTCCCCGCCGCGAGGCCAACGCCGGCGAGTTCCTCGTCGCTGCCGAACAACAATCCGATGATCTCTTCGCGGCGCGCGGCCTCAACTGTGTATTCCACGAAATCGACGAGAGCGGAGCCCAGATCGGTGTGCTCCGCGATCCGGGGGTTGATGCGATCGAGATAGCGCTCGGCGGCGCGAATGATGACGCCCGACATCACCGCCTCCCGATTAGGGAAGTAGCGATACACCGTTGCCCTGGAGACACCCGCTGTTCTGCCGATGTCCTCCATGGTCGTGCCTACCACGCCGCAACTCTCTAGGCACCGCTCGGCAGCATCTAGCAATCGGTCGCGAGCGGAACCACGATCTGACGGCGCGGCGGCACCCCATCGCACCAACTTCGTCGACACAACAGCCAGTATGCCGCGGGCGCACACCATTGTGGCTTGACTGCAGATATGACACCATCGCATTCGTGTCTCACAACAGCCCGTGGCCCTGAGCGAGTGATCGATTGTCGGTAGAAGCGCGTACTCCGGTGGTGGTCGGCGTAGGCGAAGTAACCCATCGCGGGGACGACGTCGTCACCGGCCTCGGTTGGTATTCGACGAAACATTCGGTCGGTGTGTGGTCGGCCACCCCTCCACCAACCGGGTGGCGACTGATCGACACGGCAGACGAACAAGCTCAGATCGATTCATCGCGGCTGGCCGTCGCAGGCGTCGACGAGGCGACCGGTCGCGCGACAGTGGACGGGTACACGGTCGAATACGACCGAGACGGGCGACCTCGATGGACACCGATCATCGCGCACCTGTCCGACGGGCGAAGAGTCGTCGCACGCAGCGACGATCCGCAGATTGCCGAGGCGATGGCGGGCGAGATGTACGTTGGCAGAACGGTTTGCCTCCGAAACACAGGGTCGTCCACGGGATTCGAGCTTCCATGATCGCCGAGGCCATGGTGTTGACCGGACCGCGGAATCTGGAGCGGCGCCAGATGACCATCCCCGACGTCGGTGACCGCGGTGCGATCCTGCGAGTTGAAGCATGTGGTCTATGCGGTACAGATCACGAACAATTCACCGGACACCTGCCTGCCGGCTTCTCATTCGTTCCAGGTCACGAAATCGTCGGCATCGTCGAACATGTCGGCAATGCGGCCAGCGAACGCTTGTGCGTCCAGGCCGGCCAGCGCGTGGCCGTCGAGGTGTTCCGGTCCTGCCGAGACTGCCCGGAGTGTCGCCGCGGCGAATACCGGCGATGTGCGGTGAACGGCATCGCCACCATGTTCGGGTTCGTCGACGTGGAGATCGGCGCCGGGTTATGGGGCGGATACGCCACCCATGTGGAGCTTCCGTGGGACGCGATGCTACTCCCGATTGCCGAAGACATGGACCCCGTTCTCGCCACGTTGTTCAACCCTCTCGGGGCCGGTATCCAATGGGGGAAAACTCTTCCCGACACCAAGGCGGGGGGTATCGTAGCGATACTGGGACCGGGCATCCGCGGGATCTGCGCGGCGGTGGCGGCGAAAGAGGCGGGAGCCGCTTTCGTCGCGATGACCGGCATCGGTCCACGCGACGATCAGCGACTGGCCATAGCCAGATCATTCGGTGTCGACCTGCCCATCGACGTATCGCAGGACGATGCAGTGACAGCGCTCCAGCGTGAGACAGGCGGACAGCTTGCCGACGTGGTCGTCGATGTCACCGCCAAAGCACCCTCCGCGTTCGCCGACGCCGTCGCCCTTGCCAGGCCTGGCGGCACGGTCGTGGTTGCCGGCACCCGCGGCGGAGGCGGCGCGCCCGGCTTTGAACCAGACACGCTGGTGTATAAGGAATTACACATCTCCGGTGCACTCGGCGTGGAGTATCCCGCCTACCGGGCAGCCCTCGAGATTCTGGCCACGCGCCGCTGGCCGTTCGACCGGATCACAAGAGAATCAACCGGATTCGCTGGTCTCGCGCCGCTGCTCAGTTCGCTTGCAGATGAAAATGCCAAATCGAGTGCGGCCCTGCACAACGTCTTCGTGCCCACGCCCTCACAGCATGCGGAGCTTCAACAGAGAAAGGTCACGTGACGAGGACGGAACGCGTACCGATGCTCGACCTTGAGCAGGCCCGGCTGCGGGCTGCCGAGTGTGGGCTGCCCGAAGAGATGGCAGAACTGTCAGTATTTCGCGTGGCACTTCACCAGCCGAGCCTCGCAGTGGCCCTGTACGGAATGCTCGAGGCGCTGCTATTTAACGGTGTGCTCGACGCCCGGCTACGCGAATTGATCATCATGCGCATCGGCTGGGTAACGGGGTCGGTATATGAGTGGACACAGCATTGGCGAATCGCGACGCTGCTCGGTGTGGCTTCGGATGACCTTCTGGCGGTGCGTGACTGGCAAAGTTCCAATCGTCTGGGCCATGCCGAGCGTGCAGTCCTGGCGGCGACCGATGATGTGGTACGTGACGGGGTCATTGCCGAGGAAAACTGGGCCGCGTGCCACAAGGCATTCAATGGCGATCACGCGGTTTTGGTCGAACTTGTCGGAGCGATCGCCAATTGGCGGCTCTTTTCGATCCTGCTTCGATCCTTGAATATTCCGCTTGAGTCGGGTACCGACTCCTGGCCGCCCGATGGGCGAGCCCCTCGACGTGACGATTGAGTAAAAACCGGTTGTTCAGCAATCGCACCCAAGTTGAAGCTCGGTTACCCCTTATGTTCCTAGTCAGTTGTGGGCTATTGAATTTCAAACGGGTAGTTGTGATTTCGGTCTCATAGCCACGGTCTCGGGGTAATGCCACCAACTAAACATGTGGAGCCAACTGTTCTGGGACGCCTACACCAGCTTGAAGCACGCTCCGTCATACGAATACGATCCAAGGCATGTCGAGGTTCTTCGCGACTCAGGCCAACTGTTACTACTGGGAGAGTCGTTCAATCGGGTCGCTGGCAACAGAACGCCAATGAAGGCGATCGCCAGCAGTCACCGCACACAGCACCTCAAGCAGAGAATTCAAGAGCCCGCTGCTGCAAGCTAGACCCGGCGTCCGACACCGAGGCGCTGCCGCCTCCATGCAGCTGACCACGAACGCCAGCTGCGCCGAAGTCCCACCGGGGACGGCAAACACCTTCCGCCGCAACACCTTCGGATGCAGCTTGGACGGAAGGCCACCAGCCACCATGATATCGACCGTCTCGGCGTCGCCAGCACCGCGGACGAATCGGTGTACCGGCCCGTTGCCACCTCGCCTCCGGCTTGCGCAGGTCAATCTCTCAGGTCGTCGTTGCCACACTCAGGAGTGACATGTACAAATCACGGTTCAGCGAGTGTACAGTTCACGGTGTGGAGGTATCCGTGACCGAGTTGCGCGCGCACCTTAGCGATTGGCTCGATCGAGTTCGGGCTGGTGGTGAGGTCGTCATCACCGACCGCGGGATTCCGGTCGCGCGACTCGCTGCGCTGGACAGCGCAGGCACCTTGGAGCGTCTCACGGCCGAAGGCGTGATTGGCAGGGCCACCGCGCAGCGGCCCGTCGCTGCGGGACGGTCCCGGCCCAGGCCGCGGCGGCCGGTGTCTGACCAGGTCAGCGACCAGCGGCGCTGACCGGTGCCGCTCGTCTACTTCGACGCCAGCGCCTTCGTCAAACTTCTCACCACCGAGACAGGGAGCTCGCTGGCGTCCGCGCTATGGGACGGCTGCGACGCCGCATTGTCCAGCCGTCTGGCCTACCCCGAAGTCCGCGCCGCACTCGCTGCAGCAGCCCGCAATCACGACCTAACTGAATCCGAGCTCGCCGCTGCCGAGCGTGACTGGGAGGACTTCTGGGCCGCCACCCGCCCAGTCGAACTCACCGCGACAATTGAACAGCACGCCGGCCGCCTCGCCCGCGCCCATGCCTTGCGCGGAGCCGACGCTGTCCATCTGGCCAGCGCGTTGGCAGTCGGCGACCCCGGCCTGATCGTCGCCGTTTGGGACCGACGCCTGCACGCCGGAGCCCAAGCCGCCGGGTGCCGACTCGCCCCCGCCCAACTCGACCGCTAATCCGACCGCTCGACGTCAGAGGTGGGTCGACCCCGGCATGGATGACGATCAGGTACCGATTCGCCAGGTCAGAACCCGTGTCGTAAGTGGCCAAGTCCCCCCTCGGACACCACCAGCTCTCCGACGGCGGATTGCGACGCTGTCTCACACCATCTCATTTGTGCAGCTCAGCGCACCTCCTTCGGCTCCATATCGTCTCAGCGGTGACTCCCGGCTTGCAGAACGGACCCGCCGAACCAATGGCATACGAGTAGCGCGAGCACGACGTCCAAGCGATCGGCGTCGTCGATTGGCGCGCCGCGTCGCTCGACCGCTCGCTGGATGCGGTATTTGACCGAGTTGAAGTGCAGGTTGAGTTTCTCTGCGGCGGCCTTGTAGCTGGCGCCGGTGCGGAGGAAGATCCGCAGTGTCTCGCGCAGGCGCGCGTCGTTGTCGGTGGCCGACGACAGGGCTCCGAGGGCGTTGACTCTGCGCTGAGGGCGTGATTTCGGGGTGATACCGCGCCCTCACCGCAGAGTCAACGCTCGGTGCCGGTACTCAGCGAATCTCAATACACGTCGCGCACATAGCGTTTGGTCGCGACCAGTTCGCGTTTGTAGTCGTGGGCCTGTTCGTGTGACATCCCGCCGTGCGTCTCGATGATCGTCGTCAGCGCGGCGTCGACGTCCTTGGCCATGCGGGTGGCGTCGCCGCAGACGTAGAAGTGCGCACCGTCGTCGAGCCAGCGCCACACCTCGGCCCCCTGTTCGAGCATCCGGTGCTGTACGTAGACCCGTGAGGCCTGGTCGCGGGAGAACGCGAGATCGAGCCGGTGCAGCAGCCCGTCGCGGGCCATGTCCTCGAAATCGTCGCGGTAGTAGTAGTTCTGGTCGCGGTGCTGCTCACCGAAGAACAGCCAGTTGCGACCGCGATGCCCGAGCGCCCGTCGCTCCTGCAGGAACCCGCGGAACGGCGCGACACCCGTGCCGGGGCCGACCATGATCATCGGGGTCGTGCCGTCTTCCGGCGGCCGGAAGTGCGGCGAGCGCTGCAGAAAGACCGGTGCCGACGACGCGCGGTCGGCGAGGAAGGTCGAACAGACGCCGCCGCGCCCGCCGCCGTCGGCGCCGCGGTAGCGCACCACCGACACAGTCAACTGCACCTCGTGCGGGCTGACCAGCGGGCTCGACGAGATCGAGTAGCTGCGCGGGGTCAACCGCACGAGAACCTCGCGCCACTCGTCGGGATCGGCGTGGACGACGAACTCCTGGACGAGGTCGAGGCCGTTGCGGCCGACCAGCCACTTGTCCAGTTTCGCCTTCGGCGCCCGCAGCGCCTTGGCGTGCCGACTGTGCTCGGCGATGAAGCGCACCAGGTCGGGCGTGACCCGGCAGAAGTCATAATGCGAGACGAGCGCGTCGCGCAACGACATCTCGGTCCCGTCGATCTCAACAGCGTGCTGACCCGGCATCCCGGTCGCCGCCAGCCACGCGTCGACGATCGCGGGGTCGTTGGTGGCGCAGACGCCCAGCGAGTCACCTGCCGCATACTCGACGTCATGTTCGGAGATGTCGAAGCCGAACTGGCGCACCTCTTTCCGCGACGCGGGTCCGGTCAGCACCACATTGCGGGACAACGGCACGACCAGCGGACGCGCGCGGGTGAACGGCTGCGCGACCGTGGCCGGCCGCACCAGTGTCGAGACGCTTCCGGTCGGCGGCGTGGTGTCGATGCCCGGGTTCAGCAGTGCGATGACATCGTCGGCCCACTGCCGCATCCGCTCGTCGTCGTAGGCCTCGCAGTCGGCGCGCTCGAGCAGCCGCACGGCGCCGAGATCCGCCAGCCGGGCGTCCACGGCCCTGGCGTGGCCGCAGAAGTCGTCGTAGGACCGGTCGCCGATGCCCAGCACCGCATATCGCAGACCCGTCAGCGGCGCCGCCGTCTCGGCCTGCAGCCGCTGCCAGAAGCTCGCACCGTTGTCGGGCGGTCCCCCGTCGCCGAAGGTACTCGTGACGACCAGCACGTCGCGCGCCGCGACCAGGTCGGCGGGCGCCAGGTCATCCATGTTCACCAGGTGCGCGTTGCCGAGCCGCTCGGCCAGCCGCGTTGCGAAGTCCTCGGCAGTGCCTGTCTGCGACGCCCACAGCACCAGCGGCCCGCCGTCGACTTCCGGCCGGGCCGGTTCGTCGGACGCGCGGTGGGCCTGGCCGGCCAGCAGACCATTGATCCACTGCCGCACCCCGGTGGACACCGGTGCGGTGCCGGGCAATACCGGGACCTCCGACTGCGCCTCGGCCAGTCCGCTGAAAAAGCCCGACACGTAAAGTGTTTCGTGCTCGGTGAGCGTCGGTGAGGCGACGGGAGTCAGCTTGACCGCGCAGACCTTGAACTCGGGCTGTAGTGAGTCGGGGTCGACGGCGTCGTTTGTCAGCGCGTTGACCGTGAGGTTCTCGCCGTGATCGTCGTTCCAGTGAAACGGCACGAAACAGCTGCCCGGACGCACACGATCGGTGACGGCGGCGGACAGCACCGCGCGCCCGCGTCGCGTCGTGAGCTCGACGGGTCGCCCGTCCTCGATACCCAGCCTCAGCGCATCCTCGGGATGTACCTCGACGAAGGGGTCGCCGGTCAGCTTGTTCAGCGACTCCACTCGGCCGGTCTTGGTCATGGTGTGCCACTGGTGTTGCAGCCGGCCGGTATTCAGCACCAACGGGTATTCGTCGTCGGGCAGTTCCCTCGCGTCCATGTGCGGACGTGCGTGGAAGATGGCCCGCCGCGACGGGGTCGCGAACGCCAGACGCGGCGCGTTCCCATGCTGGTCGACGAAGTGGTCCTGGCTGACGCCGTCGTTGAGGTAGCGGATCGGATGGCGATCAGATTCGTCGTCCGGCGGGCACGGCCACTGCAGTGGCGATTCGCGCAGGCGCGCGTAGCTGGCGCCGCGAAGGTCGTAGCCGGTCTTCGGGTTCCAGAATCGCCGGATCTCCTCGAAGATCTGTTCGCTGCAGGTGTAGGCGAAGTGCTCGCCGAACCCGAGATGGGCCGCGACCTGACAGATCAGCTGCCAGTCGGGCCGGGCCTGGCCCGGGGCGGGGATCGACTGCTGCAGCAGTGTCAGGTTGCGTTCGGAGTTGACCATCACCGCGTCGGCCTCCGCCCACATCGCGGCGGGCAGCACGATGTCGGCGTAGGCGTTGGTGGCCGTGGCGCGGTAGGCGTCTTGGGTGATGACGAGCTCTGCCGCTTGCAACCCCTCGATCACCGTCGACCGATTCGCCACCGTGGCAACGGGATTGGTGCAGATGATCCAGCAGGCCTTGATGTCGCCGTCGGCGAGGCCTCGGAACATGTCCACCGTTCCCGGGCCGACGTCGCTGCGGATCATCCCCGCCGGCAGACCCCACTGTCCCTCGACGAACGCACGGTCCTCAGCCGAGGTGACCGCACGCTGACCGGGCAATCCCGGTCCCATATAGCCCATTTCGCGTCCGCCCATGGCGTTGGGCTGACCGGTCAGCGACATCGGTCCACTGCCCGGCCGGCAGATCGCGCCCGTGGCGAGGTGCAGGTTGCAGATGGCGTTGGTGTTCCACGTTCCGTGAGTGCTCTGGTTGAGCCCCATCGTCCAGCAGCTCAGCCACTCCCCTGCCTCGGCGATCATCCGCGCGGCGCGGCGGATGTCGTCCTCCGCCAGGCCGGTGAGCCGAGCGACCCGGTCCGGGGTGTAGTCGGCGAGAAACGCCGGCATCGCTTCCCAGCCCTCGGTGTGAGCGTCGATGAATTCACCGTCGATGTCGCCGTTCTCGACAAGCAGGTGCAAAAGCCCGTTCAGCAGCGCGAGGTCGGTGCCGGGTTTGATCTGCAGGAAGAGGTCGGCGCGTTCGGCGGTCGTGGTGCGACGGGGGTCGACGACGATCAGCTTGGCTCCCGCCTTGAGCCGGTCGGCCATCCGCAGGTACAGGATCGGGTGACAGTCGGCCATGTTGGAGCCGATGACGAAAAACAGGTCGGTGCAGTCGAAGTCGGCGTAGGAGCCGGGAGGACCGTCGGCGCCCAGCGACTGTTTGAAGCCCGTTCCGGCACTGGCCATGCAGAGACGCGAGTTCGACTCGATGTGCACCGTGCGCAGATACCCCTTGGCCAATTTGGTTGCGAGGTACTGCGCCTCGATCGACATCTGGCCCGAGACGTAGAGCGCGACCGCGTCCGGGCCGTGCTCGTCGACGATGGCCCGCAGCCGCCGGCCCGCCTCGGCGACGGCGTCGTCGACCGGTGTGGGCACCAGTTCCTCGCCGCGGCTGGGCCGCAGCATCGCCGAGGTCAGGCGGCCGTCGTCGGCGCGCATCATCTCGGCGTGGGTGGCGCCCTTGGTGCACAGCCTGCCGAAGTTGGCCGGATGCAGCTTGTCCCCGGTGACCCGTGCGATGACCGGGTTGCCGGTCTCGCGGTCGGTGGCGGTGTGCACCTCGATACCGCAGCCCACGCCGCAGTACGAGCACGCCGTCCGAGTAGCCATGGGCGTCAGGCGGGCACCGGTGCGGCGGCGCGGCCGATCTGCTCGCCGACACCGGCCCGCGAGGTCTGCATGCGCAGGAACACGAACCAGGTGACGATCGCGCAGATCACATAGAAGCCGAGGAACACCCAGAACGCGTTCGTGGCGGACTTGGCGTCGCTGACGTACGACGCGCGCAGCACGACGTTGATGAAAACGCCTCCGAGCGCGCCGGTCGCACCGGCGAAGCCGATCAGCGCGCCGGACATGCTGCGCGACCATGCGGCCCTGTCCTCACGGCTCCAGCCGTCGCGGCCTTGGGCCTTGGCCTCGAAGATCGACGGGATCATCTTGTACGTCGAACCGTTGCCGATGCCCGAGAGAATGAACAGCAGGATGAAGCCGGTGACATAAGCGGCCATCTGCCCGCCAGTGGCCGCGCCCGCCGTGCCGTCGTCGAGAACGCCTGCCGCGACCAGGATTCCCGCGGCGAAGATCATCGCGACGAAGGTGTAGAGCGTAATCCTGCCGCCGCCGACCTTGTCGGCCAGCTTGCCGCCGAACGGCCGCGAGATGGATCCGAGCAGCGGGCCGATGAAGGCGATCTGGGCGGCGTGCAGCGACGCTTGGGCCGGGGTGTCGCCGCCGGCGAGGAAGTTGATCTGCAATACCTGGCCGAAGGCGAACGAGAACCCGATGAACGAGCCGAACGTGCCGATGTAGAGGAAGCTCATCACCCAGGAGTGCTTGAACCGCAACGCTTCTGCCATCGCGCCGAGATTGGATCGCTGATTGCCGAGGTTGTCCATGAACAGCGCGGCCCCCAGCGCCGCCAATGCGACGAGGACGAGGTAGATGGCGCAGACGATTTCGGGTGCGGTGTTGCTCACGGTGGCGATCACCAGGAGTCCGACCAGCTGGATCACCGGCACGCCGATGTTGCCGCCGCCGGCGTTCAGCCCGAGCGCCCAGCCCTTGAGCCGTTGCGGGTAGAACGCGTTGATGTTGGTCATCGACGACGCGAAGTTGCCGCCGCCCACGCCGGATACCGCGGCCACGATCATGAACGTGGTGTAGGACGTGCCGGGATTGCTCATCGCCCACAGCGTGAGCACGGTCGGAATCAACAGCAGCAGGGCGCTGACGATGGTCCAGTTGCGCCCGCCGAACCGCGCCGGGGCGATCGTGTACGGGATCCGCAGGATCGCCCCGATCAGGGTGGGGATCGCGACCAGGTAGAACTTGCCCGCGGGGTCGATGCCGTAGACGTCCTGGGGCATGAACAGCACCATCACCGACCAGATCGACCAGACCGAGAAGCCGACGTGCTCGGCGAAGATCGACCAGATCAAATTCCGCTTGGCGATGTCTTTACCGCCCGATTCCCACGCCTCGACGTCCTCGGCGTCCCAGTGTTCGATCGTGCGGCTGCGGCTCAAAGTCTTCACGGGCATCACGATGGCGGGCGGCCATTCCGTGGCCGTTGCACGTCCATGACCGCGAGGTCAACACCCGCTCACATGGCTCGCGCGACCCATTCCAATCGCCCGAAACGTGCCCGAAACAATTGTGGCGTGGGTTACTCCGCCTTGATCAGAACGGCGCGCAGGCGGCTAGCCGATTCCTCGCGCGTTCGGCCTTGATTCGCGCGGCATGATCGGCGGCGCGGCTACGCCGTCGCAGTGGCATCATCACCCCGCGGTCGTGGGTCGTCGGCGGCAAGCCCGCCGGCGGAGGAAGGTCAGCGGTCGTCGTATCCCAGGTCGGGAAGAAGATTCTGCTGCCGGGTTGGGTGGTGTACTTCCTCCCGCTCGGTGAGGTCCAGATCACCGTACCGTCGGGCAGTTGAGTGTCGTCCCATCCACCAAACGTCTTCATCAGATGGTGTTTTCGGCACAGGCACTTGAGATTCGACGCATGCGTGGTCCCGAACGGATACGGGATGGTGTGGTCGATGTCGCCACGATCGGCTGGCATGTTGCAACCGGGCGCCCGGCAGTGCAGATCTCGCATGCGTACGAACTGAGCCAACTCGGCCGACGGCCGGTACTGCGGCTCAGGCTTGTCGCTGGGCAATGTGATCGGACGAATCTTCGCGCCAGCTCGGATCAGTTGTGACAGCAGTGATGCCGGCACTACGTCCTCGCCGAGGATGAGCGCCGCGGGCGGCCTAGCCTTGGACTCGGCGGCTGTCCGCTGCCGCAATGCCACATCGACCGTCGATCGCTCTGCGAGGACATGGATGACGACATTCGACGATCGCGACGCGTCAGCAGACGGACAGGTGTCGGATCCGCAGGCGCACGCGAGGCGGTCACTGCCCGCGAGCATTGCGCCGACCGCGTCCGATCGGCGCTCTCCAGCGGTTCGCGGATCGCCATCGCAGAGGGTTTGCACCATCTCGGCTATTCGACGTTTGAGAACAGCACCGTCCGTGGCCAGCAGGCGTCCCCACACCGACGTGGTTCCCGCCGGATCGTCGATGTCCCCGACCGAGAAGTCCCGGCTGCGCGTGGTTGATTCGCTGCGGCGCAACCCGTCGGGATCGTATCGCTCGACCCACGCATCGATTGCCCTCTCGAGCTTGTAGTCGGACAGCCGACCCCACCTGATAGCGCCTTCCGCCAAAGCGGTGTCGATCAAAGCGAGCGCCTCGGCGTCGTCGACGAACTGTGTGCGCCACGTAAGTGCCGAAGCCACGCGGGAATTGATGGCGCCCTGCAGGTACAGCGCCGCGACGCGGGGAAGTCGGTCCCGAAGTGCGATCGCTATGCGCATCTGTGCCGAGGCCCGCTTGTGGCCGACGGTCATAGCGGCCGCGACTTCGGCGGCGGCCGCGTCCCAACCGTCGAATGCCGATCGGTCGTCATCGTCGACTCTGCGGCGGGCAAGTTCGGCAATCGCGGCGAGCCGACGGGCTCCCGCCCTTGCTTCGGCCCGCGTGCACTCCTCGATCGCAGCCACGACTGCGGCATCGTCTGCCGTCGCAAACTCCGAGTCGAACATATATTCGACTATGCCACGGGGGTATGACATTGATTCCGTTAATCGGGTTCGGGTGAGGATGGTCTTGCTCGTTCGCCGCCGGTGATGACTCGGCCTGTGACTGGCGCCCTGCTGGGTTGTCTTCCAATTGATTTGTCTCACCGGCGACGTGCGTGCAAGTACCACAACAGCCCTGGTAGGGCGGACATGACTTAATCAGGAGCCTGTCCGCTGCCTCATCAATGTCTTGTCTGCCCGCCCTACCGGGTTGTCACCCAGCCGCACGGTTCATTGCACGGAGAGGACACCACCATCGTGACATCCCCACGCCGCGTCGTCATCGGCGCTGACACCCACCTCGACACCATCCACGTGGCTGCGATCACCGATACCGGCGGACTGCTTGGTGATGCCGAATTCCGTACCAACCCGAGCGGCTACTGGGCCGCGATCTGCTGGGCGCGTAGTTTCGGCGAGGTCGTCGCTGTCGGTGTTGAGGGCACCAGCTCCTACGGTGCAGGGCGTTGTTGGCGGCGCGGTCTCCGCCGCGGGACAGCCGATGCCGGGTGGTTTTTCCCGATGAGGCCGGGATCGGTGCGACCCCAGTCAGCATGGCGAACGCTGCTTCGCTGCGTAGTCGGTGACTGTTGGTTCCGGCTGTGATGAGCAGTTGGGCGGCGGTGTCGGGGCCCACTCCGTAGGCCGCCCGCAAAGCGGGGTTGAGCGCGGCGGTCAAGGCGTCGAGCTCAGCGGTCAGCTCACGGTCTTGGCGCTCGAGGTACCCGATGCGTTGCGCGAGCGCTTTACAGGCGATCAGCACCGATACCGTTGTGGGGTCCTCGTGTGCGCGGGGGCGGCAGCCGGCCAGCGCTTCGACCAGACGCAGGGTGGTGGGGTAACGGCGGTAGCGTTCCCGAAGATCGGCCGGGGCGGTCACAAGCAGGTCCTTGATCTGCTGGATAGCCGCGGTGCGGGCTTTGATCGCGCCGCGACGAGCGATCAGCAGCGCTTTGAGGGCCCCGGTGCGGGAGTCTTTGGGCACGGCAAGGCCGTGGCCGGCCAACACCGCACGAGCAGCGCTATAAGCATCGAGAGGGTCGGACTTGCCTTGGCGGCGCCGCGCCGAGCGGTCGGGACGGTTGACCTCGACGACGTGAATGTCGTTGATCTGCAATGCCTGTGTCAACCCTGCACCGTAGGAGCTGGTGCCCTCAACACCGACAGCGACGACCTCGCCGAAACTACGCGCCCAGCAGATCGCGG
>NZ_LZJE01000016.1:0-20065 GCF_001666865.1 Mycobacterium sp. E136 | reverse complement strand
ATCACCCGGTAGACCGCGCGGCGTTCCTCGATGTCGAACGCGTGCTGGTTCACGCGGCCAGCTTAGGCGTCCGGGGTCGTCCGATCGCGGTGGCGGCGCGGTCGAGTCAGCGCACTCTAATGGAAACGGTTATCGTTATCGCTGTGAAGCCACCCCGGATCGCCCGCATGATCGTCGCCGGTCTGGTGCTTGTGGCGCCGTTCGGCCTCGCGGCATGCGCCGGCGATGACGACCGGTCCCAGGAGACCAGCGGCGATCCATGCCCCGTGCGGCCGGTCGACGTCGTCGTCAGCGTGGACCAGTGGGGCGGCATCGTCTCCCAGCTGGGCGGGGCCTGCGCGGACGTCGACACCGTGCTGGCCGGCTCGTCGGTCGACCCCCACGATTTCGAGCCCGCACCCTCGGATGCCGCCAAGTTCGAGGGTGTCCAACTGGTGGTCCTCAACGGCGGGCACTACGACGAGTGGGCGGCCAAGCTCGCCGCCAGCACGGCGCCGGATGCGCCGGCCGTGACGGCGCTCGGCGCCGAACCCGGAGGCGATGCGAACCCGCACGCCTGGTACGACCCGGCGGCGGTGACCGCGCTCGCCGACGCGGTCACGGCGCGACTGCGTGAACTGGCGCCGGAGGCAGCGGGGTACTTCGACGACCGTCGCGACGTGCTCGCGAGAAATCTCGAGCCGTACCATGACCTCATCAATTCCCTGAAGGCCAAAGCGTCCGGCAAGAGCTACGCGGCGACCGAGACCTCGTTCGACGACATGGGCGCGGCGCTCGGTCTGGCCGACCGCACCCCGCGCGGCTATCAGATCGCGTCGTCCAACGATTCCGAACCCTCCCCCGCCGACCTCGACACGTTCCTTCGACTGCTGGCCGACCGTGGCGTGGACGTCCTGATCTACAACGTGCAAACGGAAGGCGCCGTGCCACAACAGCTTCGGGCGGCAGCCGATCAATCGGGAGTCCCGGTGGTCGAGATCACCGAAACCCTGCCGCCGGATGCCGATTCGTTCGAGAGTTGGCAGGTGAACCAGTTGGTCGCGCTCGGCGAGGCGCTCGGTGTCGGAACCTGACGTGCCACCGGGCGCCGAACAGGCGGCGCTGACCTTCGAAGACGTCAGCGCGGCCCGCGGCGGCCGGTTGATCTGGTCGGAGGCCACGTTCGAAGTGCCCGCCGGCGGCATCGTCGCGGTCATCGGATCCAACGGCGCGGGCAAGACGACGCTGCTGCAGATCGTGCTCGGGCTCGTTGCGCCGGCATCCGGACATGTCCGCGTCTTCGGCGAGCCGGCCGGTGCGCTGAACAAGTCGATCGGTTACGTACCGCAGAACTACGCGTCGGCCACCGGTGAGGCGATTCGCGCGCGCGACGCGGTGATGCTCGGACTCATCGGACACCGGTGGGGCTTTCGCTGGCCGAGCCGCGAGGACAACGAGCGCGTGGACCGAGTGCTCGCCGCCGTCGACGCGACGGCGGTGGCGGACAAGCGGCTGTCACAGCTTTCCGGTGGTCAGCGCCAGCGAGTCGCGCTGGCCGAGGCGCTGGTCTCAAAACCCCGCATGCTGATCCTCGACGAGCCACTGGCCGCGCTCGACCTGCGCAGCCAGCGCGAGATCGTCGCCGTGCTCGACCGGATCAGCACGGAGTTCGGGGTGACGATCCTCGTCGTCGCGCACGACCTCAACCCGCTGCTCGGCGTGCTGACCAGCGCCATCTATCTGCTCGACGGGCACGCGCACTTCGACGCCTTCGACGGCGTCGTCGACGAGGAACTGCTGAGCCACCTCTACGGCGCCCGGGTGGAAGTCGTGCACACACCGCAGGGCGAGCTGTACATGCGGAGGACGTGATGAACACGACGATCGTCGCGCTCGGCTACCAGGAGAACTGGTTTCAGATCATGACGTCGGCGTTCATGCGCAACGCCTTGATCGGGGGCACGATCGTCGCGCTCGCAGCGGGGCTCATCGGCTACTTCGTCGTCGTGCGCAACACGGCATTCGCCGCCCACGCGCTCGCCCACATCGGGCTGCCGGGGGCGACCGGCGCCGTGCTGGTCGGCGTCCCCGTGGGGGTCGGGCTGGGGGTGTTCTGCATCGGCGGGGCCCTGGTGATCGGTGCGCTGGGCCGCCGGGCGGCCGACCGCGAAGTGGCCACGGGAACCGTCCTGGCGATGGCGACCGGTCTCGGGCTGTTCTTCAACTCGATGGCGACCAAGAGTTCGAGCACGATGACCAACGTGCTGTTCGGCAACCTCCTCGCGATCTCCCGCCAGCAGATCACGATGTTCGCGGTGCTGCTCGCGGTGCTGGCGGTCTGCATCGCGGTGATCTATCGGCCGCTGCTGTTCACCTCGGTCAACGCGCAGGTGGCCGACGCGAAGGGAGTGCCGGTGCGCGCCTTGTCGGTGGCGTTCATGGCGCTGCTCGGGCTGGCGGTGACGATGGCGGTGCAGGCGGTCGGAACGCTGCTGCTGTTCGCGCTGGTGGTCACCCCGGCGGCCGCGGCGATCATGCTGACCCCGCGACCGGGTAGCGCGATCGCCTTGTCCACCGGGTTCAGCCTGGCCGCGGTGTGGGCGGGTCTCGGGCTGTCGGCGATGTTCAACGCGCCGCCCAGCTTCGTCATCGTCACGGTCGCGTGCAGCGTCTGGGCCGTGGTGTGGGCCGGGCAGCGAGGCCTGAGACAAACCGCCGATCGGGTGCTGGTCACCTAGGCTTCAGGCGCGGTCGGCTACCCTCACGGAGCATGCCGAGGAGTCCCACGCCGCGACGGCGTGCCACGCTGGCTTCTCTTGCCGCCGAGCTGAAGGTCTCGCGCACCACGATCTCCAATGCCTACAACCGGCCGGACCAGTTGTCGGCGGAACTTCGCGAGCAGGTTCTCGCCACCGCCAAGCGGCTGGGCTACCCCGGGCCGGACCCGGTGGCGCGCTCATTGCGGACCCGCAGGGCCGGCGCGGTCGGGCTGATGATCACCGAACCGCTCAACTACTCGTTCAGCGATCCGGCCGCGCTGGACTTCGTCGCGGGCCTGGCCGAATCGTGTGAAGAGGCCGGGCAGGGGCTGCTGCTCGTGGCGATCGGACCCAAGCGCAGCGTCAGCGACGGCACCGGGGCGATCCTCGCCGCCGGGGTCGACGGTTTCGCGGTCTACTCGGCCTCCGACGACGATCCGTATCTGGCGATCGTCCAGCAGCGGCACCTCCCGATGGTGGTGGTCGACCAGCCCAAGGACGTGCCGGGTGCCTCGCGGGTGTGCATCGACGACCGCGGTGCCATGCGCCGGCTCGCCGAACACGTTGTGCAACTGGGCCATCGGGAGATCGGCGTGCTGACGATGAGGCTGGGGCGCGAGCGGCCGGAGGGTGGGCCCGGGCCGACGGTCGCCGATCCCGAACGGCTGCAGACCCCGCACTTTCACGTACAACGCGAACGCATCGCAGGGGTGCGCGATGCGATGAGCGCGGCCGGGCTCGACCCGGAATCGCTGACCGTGGTGGAGAGCTACGAGCACCTGCCCACCTCGGGCGGGGAGGCCGCCGAGGTCGCCTTGGCCGCCAACCCCCGGCTGACCGCGTTGATGTGCACGGCGGACGTGCTGGCGCTCTCGGCGATGGATTACTTACGGGCACACGGCATTTACGTGCCCGGGCAGATGACGGTCACCGGCTTCGACGGAGTGCCCGAGGCGTTGCGGCGCGGCCTGGCCACCGTCATTCAACCGAGCATCGAGAAGGGACGGCGGGCGGGACGGCTGCTGCACCATCCGCCGCGATCGGGTCTGCCGGTGGTAGAAGTACTCGAAACCGAGGTGGTCCGGGGCCGCACGGCGGGTCCGCCCGCCTAGATCGTCAGCCGCCGGGGTTGCAACGCGCGTCGAAGAGGTACTTCAACGCCGTCGCAACGTCTTCCGGTGTTTCGACCCGGTAGGTCGCCAGTGTCTCTCCGGGGCCGACCTTCACGCCGACGTCGTCGCCGCTGAGCCGCCGGAAGGCCTTCTCATCGGTGACGTCATCGCCGAAAAACACCACGGCCGTGGCGTTTTCCTGTGATCGCAGGATGTCGATCGCCTCACCCTTGTCCGTCTGGATCACCGCGAACTCCAACACTGCCTTGCCCTCGGTGAGCTGCGCGTCCCAATTCGTCGACGCGTCGCGCGCCTCGGTGAGCGCGGCCTCGCCGTCACCGGCTGAGGCGTTGCGCACGTGCAGGGCGACACTGGCCGGTTTGGTCTCGACGGTCACACCCGGCTTGCCGTTCGCGATCTCGTCGAGTTCGGCGGTGATTCGTTGCAGCAGAGCGTCGTCGACCTCATGGGCGAAGCCGGAGTCGAACTCGGCGCCGTGGCTGCCGACCAGGTGCACCGACACCGGCATTCCCGACAACTTGCGAAGCACGTCGAGCGCACGCCCGGAGATCAGTGCGGTGGCGGTGTCCGGGAGATCGGCGAGCGCGACCAGTGCATCGGCAGCCTCGACGAGTGGCCGCGCGTCGGCCGGGTTGCTGACGATCGGCGCCAGCGTGCCATCGAAATCAGAGGTGATCAGCAGCCGTGGCGTCGCGGCGGCCGCGGTGAGCGCGCGCTGCAGATCCGCAGGAAGCACGCCTAGATCTTAGGGTGCTCTCCATCGCCGATGAGCAGCCGCACCGCGAGGTCCAGCCGCTTGCTGACGTCGGTCGCCGAAGCGCGCCGGGTCAGCCACGCCAGCAGGTTCGACAACCACACGTCGGAGATGACGCGCGCGATGTGGTACTGGTCCTCGGTCGGCTCACCGTCACTCATGGCGCGGGCGAACATCGAGTCCATCAGCTTGCCGACGTGATCGACCTCGCCGGCCGCCGACGCGTCGGCGAATACGAACGCGCGCGTCATGGCCTCGGTCAGCAGTGGATTGCGCTGCATCGCCCGGTTGAGCTTGCCCACCATGATGTTCAGCCGCTGATAGGGCGTGCCACCTGACAGCGACGCCCGGTCAGTCTTGGCGTCGATGCGTTCGAACTCGCGTCCCAGTGCGGAAACCAGCAGGTGAACCTTGGACGGGAAGTACCGGTAGAGAGTGCCGACCGCGACGTCGGCCCGTTCGGCGACGGCGCGCATCTGGACCGCTTCGTAGCCGCCCTTGGAGGCGATGGCCAGGGTGGCGTCCAGGATGCGCTTGCGGCGCTCGCGCTGGGCCTCCGATCCGAGCTCAGATTCGGACAGGACCGCCACGTTCATCACCTGACGCGGTCGGGACTCCGACCCAGAGCCCGGGTTGGCAGCTGCTGACTGAGACGGGCCGGACATGCGGCGGGCTTCTCCTTCGTGGCGCGTTCTCGCTGGAAACGATACGCATGCCGATGCACTATTTCTCACCTCGACGCCCGCGTTGGCACCGACGTGTGCTGCTGTAATGGCGGTCGACTTGACGGTCGGTCGCTGGCACTATTAGAACACGTTCTAGTGAGGAGCACCGCCTTCTCACCCAATAGCTAGGAGTGGACGGTGTCACTCGCATCCCCCGGGACCATCGCCGACGACCAGTCAGCCGTACGGGAGCTGGTCCGTGACTGGGCAAGCGCTTCCGGCGTCATCGCCGCGGCCCGCGACGTCGAGCAGGGGCAGAGCGACGCCTGGCGTCGCCCCTACAGCGGGCTTGCCGAACTCGGGATTTTCGGGGTGGCGTTGCCCGAGGAGCACGGCGGCGCGGACGGCACGGTCGGCGACCTGTGCGCGATGGTCGACGAGGCGGCCGCGGCACTGGTGCCGGGTCCGGTCGCCACGACCGCGCTGGCCACGCTGGTGCTCGAGTCGTCCGAGATTCTGCAGGCCCTGGCCTCGGGGGAGCGCGTCGCCGGGGTGGCGCTGACGGCCGACGTCCGGTTCGCCGACGGCCGCGCCTCGGGCACCGCCGAGTACGTGCTCGGTGCCGACGCGGCGGGGGTGCTGCTGCTGCCGGCGGACGAGGGGTTCGTCGTCGTCGATGCCGGCGCGGGCGGTGTCTCCGTCGAACCGCTCAAGGCCACCGACTTCTCGCGGCCGCTGGCGCGCGTGGTGCTCGAGAACGTACCCGCCGAGGCGGTCGGTGTGCCCGCACAGCGGGTGATCGACGTCGCCGCGACCGTCATGGCCGCCGAGGCCGCCGGGGTGGCGCGCTGGGCGTTGCAGACCGCGACCGAATACGCCAAGGTGCGCGAGCAGTTCGGCAAGCCGATCGGCAGCTTCCAGGCCATCAAGCACATGTGTGCCGAGATGCTGCTGCGGTCCGAACAGGCCTCGGTGGCCGCGACCGATGCGGCACGGGCCGTTGCCGAGGGCGACGAGAACCAATTGTCGATCGCCGCCGCGGTGGCCGCCGCCGTCGGGATCGACGCCGCGAAGGCAAACGCCAAGGACTGCATCCAGGTGCTGGGCGGCATCGGGATCACCTGGGAACACGACGCGCATCTGTACCTGCGCCGCGCCTACGGCATCGCGCACTTCCTCGGCGGAGCGCAACGCTGGCTGCGCAGGATCGCCGCGCTGACGCAACAGGGTGTGCGCCGCGACCTGCAGATCGACCTCGAGTCGGTCGCCGATCTGCGCCCCGAAATCGCTTCGGCCGTCGCGGAAATCGCCGCGCTGCCGGTCGAGAAGCAACAGGCCGCGCTGGCCGACGCAGGCCTGCAGGCGCCGCACTGGCCCAAGCCGTACGGCCGCGGGGCGGGACCCGCCGAGCAGCTGCTCATCGACCAGGAGCTGGCGGCGGCCGGCGTTGCACGGCCTGACCTGGTGATCGGATGGTGGGCCGCCCCAACGATTCTCGAGCACGGCACCCAGGAGCAGATCGAGAAGTTCGTGCCCGCCACGCTTCGGGGTGAACTGCTGTGGTGTCAGCTGTTCTCGGAGCCGGGTGCCGGTTCGGATCTGGCGGCGCTGCGCACGAAGGCCGTTCGTGTCGGCGGCGCGTCCGCGAGCGGCGCAAAGGGCTCGGGCTGGAAGTTGACGGGCCAGAAGGTGTGGACCTCGGCGGCGCACAAGGCGGCGTGGGGCGTGTGCCTGGCGCGCACCGATCCGGATGCACCGAAGCACAAGGGAATCACGTACTTCCTGGTCGACATGTCCTCGCCGGGAATCGATATTCGTCCGCTGCGCGAGATCACCGGCGACAACCTTTTCAACGAGGTCTTCTTCGACGAGGTCTTCGTGCCCGACGAGATGGTCGTCGGTGAGGTCAACGACGGATGGCGGTTGGCCCGCACCACGCTGGCCAACGAGCGCGTCGCGATGGCGCACGGCACGGCCCTAGGCAACCCGATGGAGGAGTTGCTCAAGCAGATCGCCACGCTGGACTTCGACGTGGCCGGTCAGGATCGGCTCGGTTCATTGATCGTGGCGGCGCAGGTCGGCTCGCTGCTGGATCAGAAGATCGCCGAACTGGCTGTGGGAGGCCAGGATCCGGGCCCGCAGGCCAGCGCTCGCAAGCTGATCGGAGTGCGCTACCGGCAGGCCCTCGCCGAGTTGCGGATGGAGCTCTCCGAAGGCGGCGGAGTGGTCGAGAACTCGACGGTGTTCGACTTCCTCAATACCCGCTGCCTGACGATCGCGGGCGGCACTGAGCAGATCCTGCTCACCCTTGCCGGCGAGAGGCTTCTCGGTCTGCCTCGCTAGCTGAATGCGGCCTGCGCGCAGGCGTCCGGCGAGGTGATGTTGACCCCGCTGTAGACCACCTGGATGTGCGAGCACACGATCAGTGGCACGTCGGTCCGTGGCCCGCCCGTGCGTTGATCGACGGGCCAGGCGTTGCCGTGGAACCGGAACTTCTCGGGCGGTCCGCCACCGAAGTAAATCGTCGTGAACTCCACGTCGGTCAGCGATTTGAACGACCGGGTGTTCGGCGCATCGAAGGTGAAGTTGATGTACACGCCGCGGTCCATGGTGCGCAGCGTGGTGGTCTGGCGCGCCCACAGGTCGCCGGGGAAGCCCAGAATGTCTGGGCCACGGCGCAGATTGGCGTTGGCGTCGAACAAGCACATGGCCTGGGCCGCGATGCAGTTCGCGCTCACGTGCATCTCGAGGTTGGTGGCGGGGTCGACCGGAATCGACGAGTCCGCGGTGTCGACGGCCGCGACCGCCGGTGTGGGTGCCATGAGCGTCAGCGCCAGCAGCACCGCCGAGATCGCCGCAGCGACGCCGGTCAACCGGTTCGTCACATTGCTCCCTTCCACGTGCGGCGAATGCTAGCCCGCGCGCTATTCGTCGTAGGTGACTTCGACCGAATCCGAACGGGGCAGGGCCTGGCAGCCCAGGATCAGGCCCTCGTCGAGGTCGGACTGTTCGAGGACGTCGTTGACGTCCATCTCGACCTCGCCGCTCTTCTTCAGCACCGCGCACGCGCCGCAGTGACCCTCCCGGCAGGAGAACGGTGCGTCCAGGCCCTTGTCCAGTAGCACGTCGAGCAGTTTGGCGTTGCGGGGCCACCGCACCTCGTGGGTCTCGCCGTCGAGCGTGACGATGGCGGTGGCCGGCCCTTCCTCGCTGTCGTCCTCCTCGATGACCACTGCCGCGAACGGGTCGGAGTCCAGCGATTTGAACACCTCGATGTGCACGCGCTCAGCCGGGAACCCCGCACCCTTGACGGCCTCCTCCGCGGCGGCCATGAACGGGCCGGGGCCACAGATGTAGGCATCGTGCGCCGTGTACGGGGCGGCCAGCGCGGCCAGCGCCGAAGCGCTCGGAAGACCCTGCACGGTCTCCAGCCAGTGCACGACGACCAGCCGTTCGGGGTACTTCTCGCTCAGTTCGCGCAGCGCCGAGCCGAAGATCACCGATTTCTCGTCGCGGTTGGCGTAGACGAGCACCACCTTGCCGCTGCCCTCGGCGAGTGCCGACTTGCAGATCGACATCATCGGTGTGATGCCGGAACCGGCGGCCAGCAGCAGGAAATCGGTGTCGAGCGTCTTGGGCACGAAGGTGCCCGAGGGTGCGAGCACGTGAATCTTCATGCCGGCGTGCGCGTGGTCGCACAACCAGTTCGACGCGTACCCGTCGGCGGTCCGCTTGACGGTTACGGTCAGCCGATCGTCGGTGAACGGGGAACTGCACAGCGAGTAGCAGCGCGCCACCGAACCCGTCCGGTCGCTGGGGACCCGCAGCGTCAGGAACTGCCCGGGTGCGTAGCGCAACCGTTCGGCGGGGATATCGGCGCCGGAGGGCACGCTGAACACCAGCGAGCGCGCGTCATCGGTCTCGGTGATGACATCGGCAAGTTCCAGCTCGAGCACATGGCTGCCGAGCGGCTCGTCGGTCACTTTCGCGTCCACCTCTCACGTCCCGGCACTTCTGCCGACCCGGGCAATAACTAGAACAGGTTACAGAAATGCATGTGTGCAGGTCCAGGTCCTACAGGTATGCCCTACTCGACACGAATCGTAACGTGTTCTAATCTGACGGCTAAGCGATTCGCGCTTCGCGCGAGTGCTCATCGCAGTCCGTCCTATCGGGAGGCACATCAGTGACGTCCATTGAACAGCGTGACGTGCAGTCGGTCCTAGCCGGGATCGACGACCTACGGCCGCTGATCGCCAAACGTGCGCAGGCCACCGAGGATCTGCGTCGCCTACCCGACGACACGGTGAACGAACTCAACGAGGTCGGCTTCTTCAAGCTCCTCCAGCCCGAGCAGTGGGGCGGCCTGCAGTGCGATCCGACGCTCTTCTACGAGGCGGTGCGCCGGCTGGCCAGTGCCTGTGGCTCGACCGGCTGGGTGAGCTCGATCATCGGCGTGCACAACTGGCACCTCGCGCTGTTCGACCAGAAGGCGCAGGAAGAGGTGTGGGGCGACGACCCGGCCGTGCGGATCTCCTCGTCGTACGCGCCGATGGGTGCGGGCACCGTCGTCGACGGCGGCTACATCGTCAACGGCTCGTGGAACTGGTCGTCCGGATGCGACCACGCCACTTGGACTTTCGTCGGTGGTCCGGTGATCAAGGACGGCAAGCCGGTCGACTTCGGCAGCTTCCTGATCCCGCGGTCCGAGTACGAGATCGACGACGTGTGGCACGTGGTCGGCCTCAAGGGCACCGGTAGCAACACGCTCAAGGTCAAGGACGTGTTCGTGCCGCGGCACCGCTTCCTGTCCTACAAGGCGATGAACGACCGCACGGCGGGCGGATTGCAGACCAACACCGCCCCGGTCTACAAGATGCCCTGGGGCACAGTGCATCCCACCACCATCTCCGCTCCGATCGTCGGTATGGCGTACGGCGCCTACGATGCCCACGTCGAGCACCAGGGCAAGCGCGTGCGGGCGGCATTCGCGGGGGAGAAAGCCAAGGACGATCCGTTCGCCAAGATCCGGATCGCCGAGGCCGCCAGCGACATCGACGCGGCGTGGCGCCAGCTGATCGGCAACGTCGGCGACGAGTACGCCCTGCTGAAGGCGGGCCAGGACATCCCATTCGAACTGCGCGCCCGCGCCCGCCGCGACCAGGTGCGCGCGACCGGCCGCGCGATCGCATCGATCGACCGCCTGTTCGAGGCGTCCGGTGCTACCGCGCTGAGCAATGACGCACCGGTGCAACGGTTCTGGCGCGACGCCCACGCCGGGCGTGTGCACGCGGCCAACGATCCCGAACGGGCCTACCTGATCTTCGGCAACAACGAGTTCGGACTGCCGCCTCAAGACACGATGGTTTAACGGGAAGGCCTGATGACCTCATACATCCAGGAGACCGAGCAGCAGGTCGAGGTCACCTTCGAATCGACGTCTCGGTACGCGCAGGTGCGCGCTGGTGAACGAGACATGCGGCTGCACTACCACGAAGCCGGAATCGGCCACTCCGAGACGGTGGTGCTGTTGCACGGCGGTGGTCCGGGCGCATCGAGTTGGTCGAACTTCTCGAAGAACATCGCGGTGCTCGCCCGCCACTTCCACGTCATCGCCGTGGACCAGCCCGGGTACGGGCACTCCGACAAGCACACCGAACACGAGCAGTACAACCGCTACAGCGCGACGGCGCTGCTCGCACTGTTCGACCACCTCGGCATCGAACGCGCCGCGCTCGTGGGTAACTCACTCGGCGGCGGGACCGCGGTGCGGTTCGCGCTCGACAACCCCAAGCGGGCGGGCCGGCTGGTGCTGATGGGGCCCGGCGGGCTGTCGGTGAACCTGTTCGCACCCGACCCCACCGAGGGCGTCAAGCTGCTGAGCAAGTTCACCGGGGAGCCGACGCGCGAGAACCTGGAGAAGTTCCTGCGCATCATGGTCTTCGACCAGAACCTGATCACGCCGGAGCTGATCGACGAGCGCTTCGCGATCGCCAGCCAGCCCGAGTCGCTGGCGGCGGCCAAGGCGATGGGAAAGTCGTTCGCGGGTGCGGACTTCGAGCTCGGCATGATGTGGCGCGAGGTGTACAAGCTGCGTCAGCCGGTGCTGCTGATCTGGGGTCGCGAGGACCGCGTGAACCCACTCGACGGCGCGCTGGTGGCGCTCAAGCAGATCCCGCGGGTGCAGCTGCACGTCTTCGGACAGTGCGGGCACTGGGCTCAGCTGGAGAAGTTCGACGAGTTCAACAAGCTCACTGTTGACTTCTTGTCAAACCTTCCTCGGAAAGGTGCGCGATGACCATCAAATCGCTTGGCTACCTTCGGATCGAGGCCACGGACGTATCGGCGTGGCGCGAATACGGCCTCAAGGTTCTCGGGATGGTCGAGGGCTCCGGCCAGACGGAGGGCGCGCTCTACCTGCGAATGGACGAGTTCCCCGCCCGCCTGGTGATCCTGCCCGGCGAGCACGACCGGCTGCTGCAGTCCGGCTGGGAGACCGCCAATGCCGCGGAGCTGCAAGACATCCGGAACCGGCTCGACATCGAAGGGGTTCCGTACAAGGAGGCCTCGGCCGCCGAGCTCGCCGACCGCCGCGTTGACGAGATGATCCGCTTCGACGATCCCTCGGGCAACACGCTCGAGGTGTTCCACGGCGTCGCGCTCGAACACCGTCGCGTGGTCAGCCCGTACGGCCACAAGTTCGTCACCGAGCAGCAGGGCCTCGGGCACGTGGTGCTGACCACCCGCGACGACGCTGAATCGCTGCACTTCTACCGTGACGTGCTCGGGTTCTATCTGCGCGATTCGATGCGTCTGCCACCGCAACTCGTCGGCAGGCCTGCCGACGGCGCTCCCGCATGGCTGCGCTTCTTCGGGGTCAACCCCCGCCACCACAGCCTCGCCTTCATGCCGGGCGAGACGCCCAGCGGCATCGTGCACCTGATGGTCGAGGTGGAGAACTCCGACGACGTCGGGCTGTGCCTGGACCGCGCGCTGCGCCGCAAGGTGCCGATGTCGGCGACGCTGGGCCGCCACGTCAACGACAAAATGCTGTCGTTCTACATGAAGACACCCGGCGGCTTCGACGTCGAATTCGGTTGCGAGGGCCTGCAGGTCGACAACGACGATTGGGTCGCGCGGGAGAGCACCGCTGTCAGCCTGTGGGGCCACGACTTCAGCGTCGGCTTCAAGTGACGGTGAAGATCACTCGATAATGGCGGCCGAACCGATCGATCCGCGCACCTTCCGCAGTGTGCTCGGACAGTTCTGCACCGGCATCACGGTGATCACGACGATGCACGACGACGCGCCCATCGGATTCGCATGCCAATCGTTCGCCGCGCTGTCGCTGGATCCGCCGCTGGTGTTGTTCTGCCCGACGAAGGTGTCACGCTCGTGGCAGGCGATCGAGGCCAGCGGGCACTTCTGTGTGAACGTGCTGCACGAGAAACAGAAGGATGTCTCGGCGCGGTTCGGATCGAAGGAACCCGACAAGTTCGCCGGAATCGAGTGGTATCAATCGAAACTCGGCTCGCCGGTGATCGAAGGCACGCTCGCCCACATCGACTGTTCGGTGCACTCGGTGCACGACGGAGGCGACCACTACGTCGTGTTCGGGGCGGTGCATTCGCTGTCGGACGTGCCGCACAAGAAGCCGCGACCGCTGTTGTTCTATCGCGGGCAGTACACGGGCATCGAGCCGGACAAGAACACGCCCGCGCACTGGCGTGACGACCTCGAGGCGTTCCTCACCGCGACCACCGACGACACCTGGCTCTAAGCCCTTTTCGTTGTGCCGGCGGCCTGTTATGACAGCTCGTCGATGAACTTCACGATCGCGGCCGCGACCTCTTGGTGCACGGTCTCGTTGAGGATGTCGTGACGAGCGCCCTCGAACTCGGCGAAACGCAGCGCGTCGATCTGCTCGGCGTACGCCCGCACAGCACCGGCCGGGGCGATGGGGTCGACCGAACCGTGCACAGCCAGGGTCGGCACCGTCAGCTTCGGCAGCGCTGCGCCGAACCGGTCCCAGGCCCGGTCGAGTTCGCGTGTCAGCGCAGCGCCATCGGCGTCGATGAACGCCAACGGATCGTTCTCCAACTGGTCGAGATAGAACGGATCGCCCGACAGCCAACCAGGGTCGAGATCGAGTGAGGTGTCGTTGTCGAGCATCGCCGGGATCGGCACCAACGGGGCGCCGGAGATGACCCCACCCGCATAGCGCTCGTGTTGGTCGAGCAGCCGGAACAGCGTCACGATCGAACCGAACGAATGCCCCTGCGCGATCACCGGCAGTCCGGGCGTCGCGCTTTCGGCGAGCGAGACCACGGCGTCGGCCAGCTCGGAGCTGTCCTCGATCGATCCGAAGTCCCCGCGGGTGCCCGGGCTGAGGCCGTGGCCGAATTGGTCGACCGCCCACAGGTCGATGCCCGCGGCGTTGAGCGCGAAACCGTAGCGGTGGTACAGGCCGGTGTGCTCGCCGAAGCCGTGCAGGAAGATCACCGTCGCACGCGGTTGTTCGGACGCCCAGTGGCGGTAGTAGGCCCGGCCCTTCGGGTGATCGATGAACGGCATGCTGTCGACGTTATCGCTTGCCCAACAACACGTCGTGCTGGTCGCGCATCCGATCTCGGATCGCCTCGACGACGGCGGCCACCTCGGGGCGCCGCAACGTTTCGCCGCGGGTGACCAGCCAGTACGTCAGCCGAACCGAAACGTCGGCGGGCAGAACTCGGACGAGATCGCCATGGCGGTCGGCCATGAAGCACGGCAGCAGCCCGAGGCCCGCGGCCGCGCGGGTGGCCTCGACATGGACGAAAACGTTTGTCGACGTGACGGATTCACGCATGGCGGGCGCGAAGCTGGTCGCCGCATCGAGATCGTCGACCTGCAGCATCGAGTCGATGAAGTAGACCAGCGGATAACGGTCCAGGTCGGCGACGGTGTCCGGCGTACCGTGCTCGGCGAGGTAGTCGCGCGACCCGTAGAGGCCGAGGCAGTAGTCGCCGAGCCGGATCGCCCTGGCCCGGTGCACCTTGGGTTCGCCGACAACGACCTCGACGTCCAGCCCGGACCTCTGCTGAGTGGCCCGGCGGGTGGCGGCGACGATTTCAACGGCCACCTTCGGATGCCGTCGTTGCACGTGTGCGGCGGCGGGCGCCGCGATGTAGGCGGAGAAGCCGTCGGTGGCCGAGATCCGGACAACGCCCTCGAGTGCCCGGTCGCCGGCGGTGTCGACGGCCAGCGAGCGCACGGCCGACTCGATGACCTCTGCGGCGGCCAAGGCGTCGCGGCCGAGGTCGGTGAGCTCCCATCCGCCGGCACCGCGAGCCAACACCCGACCCCCCACCGACTCCTCGAGTGCGGCGATACGGCGGGAGATGGTGGTGTGGTTCAGCCCGAGCTCCTCCGCCGCGGCGTTGTACCGGCCGGAACGGCCGACGGCCAGCAGCACGAGGAGGTCGTCGGCGCTGGGTCGCCGACGACCGGGCGGCTGAGGCACTGGAGACAGCACAACTGCATTTTTGCAGATACCTCCTGCAGCTTTCGTCATTGCTCGGTGCTGTATCTGCGTGAATACTCACAGGCGTCTTGTCTGCCGTCACAGCCCGAAGGAGTGTGCGATGGGTGTCACAGATGCCGATAACGCCGGCGCATCGGTCCCCACCGGCCTCAAACGCGTCGTCGTCGCCTCGATGGCAGGCACCGTCGTCGAGTGGTACGAGTTCTTCCTCTATGCCACCGCCGCAACATTGGTTTTCAACAAGGTGTTCTTCGCCGAAGGCACCAGCGAGGCCAGCGGGCTGATCGCGGCGCTGCTGACCTATGCCGTCGGGTTCGTGGCCCGCCCACTCGGCGGCGTCGTCTTCGGTCACTTCGGTGACAAGTACGGCCGCAAGAAGCTGCTGCAATTCGCGATCCTGCTCGTGGGTGCCGTCACCTTCCTCATGGGCTGCCTGCCGACCTACGGGCAGATCGGCGTGTGGGCGCCGATCCTGCTGGTGGTACTTCGGTTCATGCAGGGCTTCGCGGTGGGCGGCGAATGGGGCGGAGCGGTCCTGCTCGTCGCCGAGCACAGCCCCGCCGACAAACGGGGGTTCTGGGCCAGCTGGCCGCAGGCGGCGGTGCCGGTCGGCAACATGCTCGCGACCGTCGTGCTGCTGGTGTTGACCGGCGTGCTGCCCGAGGCCGCGTTCCTGTCCTGGGGGTGGCGGGTCGCGTTCTGGCTGTCGGCTGTGGTCGTGCTGATCGGCTACTACATCCGCACCAAGGTCACCGACGCCCCGATCTTTGTCGCGGCGCAGGAGGAGGTCGAGCGGGTCAAGGCCGTCTCGTACGGTGTGGTCGAGGTGCTGAAGCGTTATCCCCATGGTGTTTTCACCGCGATGGGTCTGCGGTTCGCCGAGAACATCATGTACTACCTGGTGGTCACGTTCTCGATCGTCTACCTCAAGACGCACGTCGGGGCCGACACCAGCGACATCCTGTGGTGGCTGCTGGTCGCGCACGCCGTGCACTTCATCGTGATCCCGCAGGTCGGTCGACTGTCTGACCGGTTCGGTCGGCGACCGGTGTACATCGTCGGCGCGATCGCCGGGGGGACGTGGGGCTTCTTCGCGTTCCCGATGATGAACAGCGGCTCCTACGGGTTGATCATGGCCGCGATCATCCTCGGTCTGGTCATCCACGCGCTGATGTACTCGCCGCAGCCGGCGATCATGGCCGAGATGTTCCCCACCCGCATGCGGTATTCCGGTGTGTCCCTTGGCTATCAGGTGACATCGATCATCGCCGGATCGCTGGCACCCGCGATCGCCACCTGGCTTCTCGACAAGTTCGGCTCGGCGATTCCGATCGCCCTGTACCTCGCGGGCGCCTCGCTGATCACCTTGGTCGCCGCATTGTTCACCCGGGAGACCAAGGGCCTCGATCTCGCGACGCTCGATGCGGCCGACCGTGAGCAACTCGCCAAGGCCGGGGTCGTATGAGCGATCTCGACGGACGCACCGCCTTGGTGACGGGGGGTGCGAGCGGGATCGGCGCGGCCTGCGCACGGGCGCTGGCGCAGGGCGGGGCGACGGTCACGGTGGCAGATCTCGACGAGGACGGCGCCGAGAGGGTAGCGGCTGAGATCGGTGGAAAGCCCTGGGCGGTGGACCTTTCCGACGTATCCGCGCTCGAGGACCTCGAGCTAGAGACGGACATCCTGGTCAACAACGCCGGAGTCCAACACGTCAGTCCGATCGCCGAGTTTCCGCCCGAGCGATTCCGCTTCATCCTGGCGCTGATGCTCGAGGCGCCGTTTCTGCTGATCCGCGCGGCGTTGCCGCACATGTACGACCAGGAGTTCGGCCGCATCATCAACATCTCCTCGGTGCACGGACTTCGCGCCTCGGAGTTCAAGAGCGGCTACGTCACCGCGAAACACGGACTCGAGGGTTTGTCGAAGGTGACTGCACTGGAAGGCGGGCCGCACGGCGTCACAAGCAACTGCGTCGATCCCGGCTACGTGCGCACCCCGCTGGTGACCAAACAGATCGTCGATCAGGCCCGCACCCACGGCATCGGCGAGGATAAGGTGATTTCGGATATTTTGTTGAAGGAGAGCGTGATCAAGCGACTTGTCGAACCCGAAGAAGTTGCCTCGCTGGTCGCCTGGCTCGCCTCATCGGCCGCGGCGATGGTGACCGGAGCGTCGTACACGATGGACGGCGGTTGGAGCGCCCGATGACCGCCACCCCACAATGGACACCGACGGAGGCCGACGTCGCAGGGGCGAGGGTCACCGATTTCGCGCGGTTCGTGCGGCAGCGCACCGGCCAGAACCTTCCCGATTACCAATCGCTGTGGCAGTGGTCCACCGATGACCTGGACGGGTTCTGGGCCGCGCTGTGGGACTACTTCGAACTCGGCGAGCGACCGGAGAAGGTGCTCGCGTCCGCGGATATGCCGGGGGCGCAGTGGTTTCCGGGAGTCGAGCTCAACTACGTCGACCAGGTGATCCGCAATGCACGCTCGGATCGGCCCGCGATCCTCTACCTCCGCGAGGGCGGTGATGTCGTCGAGGTGTCGTGGGCGGAGTTGTTGGGGCGTACCGCGGCGTTCGCTCATACACTGCGCGATCTCGGGGTGAAAGCCGGCGACCGCGTGGTCGGTTACCTGCCGAACATTCCCGAGGCTGTCATCGCCTTTCTGGCGACCGCAAGCATCGGCGCCACCTGGAGTGCGTGCGGCCAAGACTATTCGGCCAAGGCCGCGCTGGATCGCCTCGGCCAGCTCGAACCGACCGTGCTGGTGACCACCGAGGGCTATACCTACGGAGGTAAGTTCCACGACAAGAGCGCGGAAATCACCGAACTGCAGAAAGGGTTGCCGACGCTTCGCGCGACGGTGATGACGCCCGACCTCGCGGACGCGAGCAGCGCGGATCTCACCACCACACCGGTCGACTTCGCCCACCCTCTGTGGATCCTGTTCTCGTCGGGCACCACGGGACTGCCCAAGGGCATCATGCACGGGCACGGCGGCGTCCTACTCGAACACCTCAAAGCGGTTGGCCTGCAGTCGGATATCGGCCGCGACGATATCTTCTTCTGGTACACGAGCCCCAGCTGGATGATGTGGAACTTCCAGGTGGCCGGGCTGTTGGTCGGATCAACGATCGTCTGCTACGACGGCAGCCCCAACGCGCCGCGTCCCGATGCGCTCTGGGATATCGCTGCGCGTATCAAGGCCACGGTGCTCGGGACCAGCCCCGGCTATGTGCTGGGTTGCGCAAAGGCTGGGGCGGTGCCCCGCAAGGAGCACGACCTGTCGGCGTTGCGCACGGTCGGTATCACCGGATCGTCGCTTCCGCCGTCGTCGTCATTGTGGTTGCGCGACAACGTCGGTGAGCACGTTCAGGTTTCCTCGATCAGCGGCGGCACCGACGTGGTGTCGGCCTTCATCGGCGGGGTGCGCACCGTTCCGGTGTGGCCCGGCGAGTTGTCGGCACCCTACCTCGGATGTGCCCTGGACTCCTGGGACGAATCGGGTAAGCCGGTCCGCAATGAGGTCGGCGAACTGGTGGTGACAAAGCCGATGCCGTCCATGCCCGTCGGGTTCTGGAACGACGCGGACGGATCACGGTACCGCGCAGCCTACTTCGAGATGTTTCCCGGTGTGTGGCGGCACGGCGACTGGATCACGATCACCGATCACGGCAGCGTCATCGTGCACGGTCGGTCGGACTCGACCCTGAACCGGCATGGCATCCGAATGGGCAGCGCCGACATCTACCAGGCGGTCGAACGGTTGCCCGAGGTGGCCGAGGCGCTGATCATCGGTGTCGACCAGCCCGACGGTGGCTATTGGATGCCGCTGTTCGTGGTGCTCGCCGGCGATGCCGAACTGACCGACGAGGTGCGCGACCGCATCAAGAACACCATTCGCGAGGAGGTGTCGCCGCGGCATGTGCCCGACGAAATCATCTCCGCGCCAGGCGTTCCGCACACTCGCACGGGCAAGAAGCTCGAAGTGCCGATCAAAAAGCTGTTCCAGGGGGCCGATGCCGCCAAGGTGGTCGAGCGCAGCGCTGTCGACGACCCGGACCTGTTGGACTGGTACGTCACGCAGCGTCGAACGTGATCAGGTCGACGCTGAGTCGGCCCTCGATCATGCTGACGGCTCGCACCGGCGGTCCGGGTAGCGGGGGTGCGGTGGATCGGTAGGTGGCCCCGGTGGGCGTCGTGAATTCGGCGCTGTGGACGCCGTCGCGTTCACTGGTCGTCACCGACCAACCCGACGCTTCCTTGGCGTAGTTGCAGGCCTCGCATTCCCCGAGGCCGTTCACCGCGCTCGTCGGTCCGGCCCGGTGCCGCGGCACCGCGTGGTCGCGGTGGCGAATCGGCGCGTTGCAGTAGGGGGTTCGGCACGTCTGGTCGCGGACACCGATGAACGCCGCCAACCCCTTCGGGAACAGGCGGGCTTGTGAATCCATCGCAACGAGTTGACCACTGCGCGGATGCCGATACAGGCGCCGCAACATCGCCCTGGCGGCTCCGTCGGCGACAGCATCAGCGGTCAGCGATCTCGCGATCGAACTCGGTACGGGGCCATAGCCGTCCAGCCAGGCGGGTGAATCGTCGTCAGCCGTCAGCGTCGTATCTGCCATCACCAGGTTCAGCGTCACGGACGCGGGTCGCTCGGCCGGACGTCCGGTCACGCGCTCCACCATGGTGTCCGCCATGACCTGACCGCGCGACCGATCGTCGAATGTGGTGTCGGCTGCGCGTTTCAACGCGGCATAGACGCTCACCCCTTGTGCGACGGGCAGCAGAGCGGTGACCCAGGTCATCGTGTCGGGCGCCGGACGGATGGTGACGCACCGGTCCGAGGCGGCCTTCGCGCTGCGGTCCACGACCGCTTCGACGTCGAGTGCACACGCGATCTTCTTGGCTTCCGCCGCGATCCGCTTGTCACCCCACCCTTCGAGCCGCGCGGTGTCTCGGCACATCTCGGCGTCCAGTCGGCGGCGATGTTCGACACTCAAACACGCCGACTCACGCACGATGAGGGTGGCGCGCCACTCCGAAAGCACTCCGGACTCCAAGGCCGCCAGGGTGTAGGGCATCTCATCGACCAGGGCCGTGGCCTGGCAAGCGAGGTCGCGTTGGCACGTCGTGACGCGCCGGTGCAGGGCGGCCGTCATCTCGGTTTCGCCACGGCCCTGGTCGATGAGATGCCCTACACCCTGGCGGCCTTGGAGTCCGGAGTGCTTTCGGAGTGGCGCGCCAC
>NZ_LZJE01000015.1:0-10203 GCF_001666865.1 Mycobacterium sp. E136 | reverse complement strand
GCGGTGGCCGCGGCGGGCGAGGCCACCACCATCATCGGCGGGCACGAGGCCAACGCGGCGCAGGCGGCCGCGATCGCCGCCAAGCTGCGCGCGATGGAGGCCACCGTCGTGAAGACGAAGACGCTGGCCAACACGATCGCCCAGGAGGTCCAGCAGGAGTGTGAAGCGATCGCGGCGATGCCGTTCAGCAACACCCAGGAGCTGGTGCAGAGCCGGATCAAGTTGGGGCTGTCGCAAAACATCGCCAACATCACGGCCAACACCACCGAACTCGCCAACACCCTCGGCGTTCCGCCGAGCATCCCGCTGTTCGGCGCCCCGCCGGTGCCCGGCAGCAAGGAGGCGCAGGACAGCAGTAAGGATGCCGCGCAGCAGGCAGGTGACGGCTCACAGCAGGCCATGCAGATGATGAGCCAGATGGGCTCGATGGCCGCGCAGCTGCCCATGCAGCTCGGCCAGTCGCTGATGGCTGTGCCGCAGCAGATGGGCCAGCAGCTTTCGCAGCCGCTGCAACAGCTGACGTCCCTGTTCGGCCAGGGCGGCAAGGCCGACTCGCTCGGGGCCGCGGGCCTTCCGTTCTCGGCGTTCTCCAATCATCCGCTGGCCGGCGGCTCGGGTGCGGGCGGCGGTTCGGGCATGGTGCGCGCGGCGTCGCTGCCCGGATCCGGGGGTGCACCGCTGCAGACGCCGCAGATGGCGAACCTCGTCGGCAGCAAGGCCGTCAGCACCGCACCCTCCCGCGAGGGCGCGACGGCCGGCGCGGCCGCGGCCGGCGGCGCCGTCCCGATGGCCGCCGGTGGCGGCATGGGCGGGATGGCGCCGATGATGGGGCAGCGCGGTGCCAGCGGCGGCACCGTAGCGGGGCTGGCCGTGCCCGCGCCGCTCGAGCACGACTTGGATGATGACGACGATGACGACTGGTGACGAGGAGCGCACATGGGTGGCCCGCTGAGGAAGCCTGAGGGCATCAGCTGGAACGCGGCGGCGGTCGAGCTGCCCGAGATCCCGACGATCGCGCCGGGACAGGACGCGATGAGCGCCACCATCTCGGCGGTGCTGCCGACCCTGGCCGCTCAGCTGACCGCCAACGTCGCCGCGCTGTCGGCGAAGGAGAACACTTTCTCGGGCAAGGTGGGCGCCGCGCAGGCCGCCTACGAAAACTCCGATGACGTCGGATCGCAGTCGGTCGGCCAGATCGTCGGGATGCTCGGTCAGGTCGGTCAGCAGGCCGGCCAGATGGGGCAGATGGCCGGTGCGCCGTCGCAGGCTCTCGGCGGGCAGACCGGGATGTTCGGCTCGCTGATGCAGCAGGCCATGCAGGGCGCCCAGTCGGCGGGCGGCCCATCCTTGACCGGCCAGGGCGCCGCGGGCACGGCATCCGGCGGCGGCGCGCCTGGTGGTGCCGCCGCCGCGGGCGCTGGTGCCCCGGCGGGTCAGACGGCCCAGCAGCCACGCGAGGACGCCCAGCTTCCCGCCGATCAGGCCGACGGTCGCGAGGACCGCCAGCTGCTGCAGCGCGCCGACGACCGCCCGTGGGACGGCGCGTCCGGACCGGAACGCGGCGGGACGGGCGCGGGCCCGGCGCCGGTCGCTCCGCCGGAGTCCAGGTCCGGCGACGACGACGTCGCTCGCAACCTGTAGCGCTCATTTTTGCGTGAAGGGTCGTGCTCGCGCCTAGGGAGCAGCCCTCAGCGCAGTATTCAGCCGCTAGCCCACCTGGGGACGCGTCTGCGCGGGCCGCGGCCCCTCGGCGACGACCGGCGGCGCGGGAGGCCGGGCTGATACGTCGCCCTGCGGTGCGGCTTGGGCGCTTGGCTCGGCCCGGGCCGCGGGCTCGGGTAGCTCCTCGGGATCCTCGGATCGCTTGTCGGCGTCCTCCGCTTTGCGGTCGCGGCGCTTCGGGTCCTCGGCACCAGATGTCGTAGCTCCTTGGGCCGCTTGCATGATCTGCTGCGGAACCTGTTGCAGCCCTTGGGTGAGACCCAGCAGCGGCGCCGTGACCGCACCGGCCAGCGCTCCGACCTGACCGAGCACCTGACCGAGCATTTGATTGTTGGCGCCGGCGCTCTCACCGCTCACGGGGGCGCCGGCGCCCATGTCCGCGCGCTGGCTTCCGCCGGGCGTATCCCGTTGGACTGCAAGCTCTTCGGCAGCCGTGCGTAACGTCTCAGCACCCTCGCGGTCGCCCTGCTCGTACAGCTGGTCGGCCTTGCGCAGCAGTGCGGAGATCGTCGATCCCTGGTCGGCCGCGCCCTGCACCGTGCCGAGCCGTGCGTCGAGCGCACTCGACAACGCAGCGCCGACGCCGGCCGCGATCGAGCCGTGGCTCGCCTGGACTTCTGCGGCCTCAGGGGCACCGCCGCTCAATTGCGAGAGGTCGGTCGCGATGCGGTCGTGGAGGCCGGCCCAGCCCCGCAATCGGTCGGTCCTGGCGAACAATTCGCTCATGGCAGTCAAGCCTAGGGCCGCGGCGGCGCCGGTCCGGACACCAATTTTCAGCGGTGGGCCTCACCCTGGGCGGCGGCATCGGAGGCCGCACCGTGCCACCCGCGCGTCGCGTATCCGTGCGACGCCTCCACCAGCGCGGCGCGATCCCGGGCCGCGAGCGCCCGGCCGTGGGCCAGAGCCAGATGTCCGGCGTCACAGTCGCATTCGACGCTGACCCGCTCGATCGCATCGACAGCCCGCATATCGCCGAGCCGAACCGCGTCCAGCAGAGCGCGCAGCGCGACCGCCGACTGCCCGCCGCGCTCCGCGTTGCGCACCGCCTCGCGGGCCGCGGCGACGGCGCCGTGCTCGTCGCGGCGCGCCCACATCGTCCACGCCCGCGCCAACGCCAACTCAGGGGCGAACAGCATCGACTTCAGGCCGTGTCGGGACTCCGCGCGCGCCAGGGCCTTTCCCGCCTCGGCGCCCGCGCCGAGCTGCCCGAGCGCCTGGGCCAGCAGCATCCACGCCAACGGCCCCCACGAGTACCCGGTCGGCGACAGTGCGGCCGCCGCCCGGCGCAAAAGGCGCGCCGCCTCCTCGAGTTCACCCTTGGCGATCAGCACGTCGGCCACGAGCACCTCGCCGATCGCGCGCCCGGGTTGCTGCAGCTGCGCGAAGTCGGTGAGCCGCTGAGCGAGCTGTTGCGCCCGATCCAGTTCGCCGGCCATCACCAGCGCCGTCGTTTGACCGAACCCACTGGTGAACCGCAACAGCCCCGGATGTCCCGCGGCCATCGCGCGTTCGGCCAACGCGTCGACATCGGCGAAGCGACCGGTCCGCGCCGAACTCAGCGCCGCGGCCGCCGCGGCCCAGCCGACGGCCGTGTCGTCGGCGGCCGGCGAGGCCAGCACCTCGGTGGCGATATCCATTGCCCGAGAGACGTTTCCGGCGTTCATCGCGAATGTCGCCGACAACGCGTCCAGCGTGGTCTGCGCCATCGGCGTGGACACCCGGTTTCTCGTCGCGCGCAGGAACGCGGTGGCGCGCTCGGGCTCGGAAAGCATCCAGAACTGGTTCGCCGCGCGGGGCAGTGCCCACGCCATCAGCTCGGTCTCCGACAGCGCGGCGCTGTCCACGTCGGCGAGCACCGCGTCCGCGTCGCGGCCGCGCCCCTGCCAGGCCAGCGCGTACGCCAACGTCAGCCGCGTCGAGAAGTCTTCGGAGCGCTGCAGTGCGGCACGGCCGAGCCGTTCGCTGAGGACCAGATCGCCGAGCCGCAACGCCTCGGCGGCGGCCGCGGACACCTCGGCGGGCTCCTGCGGGCTGTCGCTGTCCAGCGCCAGCACCGCGCGGCGCAACCGGTCGACGGCGCCGTGTCCGGGCCGCTCGGCCAGCCGGTCGACGATCTCACCGCGCAGCCTGCGCAGCTCGACGCCACCCAACGCCTCGCGCACCGCGTCGGCGAACAACGGGTGCGCCGGACGCACCCAGCCGTCGTCGACGACGACCGCGCCCGAAGACACTGCGGCCTCGACGGATTCGCGGTCGGTCAATGTTTCGAGCTCACCGAGCACCAGCGGGTCGTCGACGGCCAGGTACTCCAACACGCGGTGGGCGGACGCGGGCAACGCGGCGACGAACTCGTCGGCCGAGGCGGCCAAGCGACGGTCGTCGTGACCCGGCGGCTGCAGGTCGATGCGCTCGACCAGGCCGTCGTCCCACAGCGCCGAGACCCCGTCGGCCATCACACCGGCAGGCGCCACCGTCACGATCAGCCTCGCGGCCCCGCTGACCGCGAGCTGGTAGATCAGGGCTGCCGACAGCGGGTCGAGCAGATGACCGTCGTCGACCACCAGCAGTCGTCCGTCGCCCAACGTCTCTCGCGCGCTGCGCAACACATCCGCGGTCTTGCCGGTGTCGGCGACCTCGATCAGCCTGCTGACCGCCGCGAACGGGACCGCGGCCATCGGCGCGGTGGCGGTCACCCAGTCGACGCGGTGGTAGTTGGCTGCGAACCGTTCGGCCGCGGCGCGCGCCAACGATGTCTTGCCCACGCCGGCGGGCCCGATCAGGACGGCGCCGGATCGCTTCTGCAGACCGGCTTCGATCGAATCGAGTGCCGGTCCGGGCGGCGAGGTGACCCACTCAATCGGCACCGCCGGAGTCTATGGCTAAATCGATCGCCGCACTCCTCAACGCGGCCAAGGGGCCGCTTGATCGTCGTGCGGCTAGGTTGTGCTCGTGTCCGGAGAACCCAGCCCCCCACGCGAGTCGCACCGTCAGTGGGCGGTCTGCGTCTACTGCGCATCAGGCCCCACACACCCCGAGCTCATCGCGCTGGCCGAAGAGGTCGGGACCGCGATCGCCGAGCGGAATTGGAGCCTGGTCTCCGGCGGCGGCAACGTATCGGCGATGGGCGCGCTGGCCATCGCGGCGAGGTCCCGCGGTGGGCACACTGTGGGCGTCATCCCGAAGGCACTGGTGCATCGCGAGGTCGCCGACGTCGACGCCGACGAGCTCGTCGTCACCGACACGATGCGTCAGCGCAAGGAGGTGATGGAGGGACGGGCCGACGCGTTCATCGCCCTACCGGGCGGGATCGGCACCCTCGAGGAGTTCTTCGAAGCCTGGACAGCGGGCTATTTGGGTATGCATGACAAGCCGGTCGTGCTGCTCGACCCCATCGGGCACTACGACGGCCTCTTGGCCTGGTTGCACGAACTGCGCGACAGCGGATACGTCGCGCAGGGCGCGCTGGACCGATTGAACGTCGTCGCCGATGTCGAGTCGGCCCTGGCGGCGTGCGCGCCGCGCCAAGAGCACGGTCACTAGGGTGTGCGACAAACGAACAGGGAGGGACGAACGCGCATGACCGAGAAGTCGGGGACTCGCAGCAACGTCGGGCTATTGGACATCGCCGCCCGCGTGCCGGGACTGATCGCGGACGTGCCGACGATTGTCAGCGGCGTGGTCACAGGGTTCAGCGCCCGACCCTCGGCCAAGACCTCGATCGGCAAGGTCTTTCAGGAGCGCGCCGCCCGCTTCGGCGACAAGGTGTTCCTGCGGTTCGGCGACGATGAGGTCACCTACCGCGAAGCCAACGAGAGCGTCAACCGTTACGCCGCCGTTCTGGCCGCCCGCGGCGTCGGGCACGGCGATGTCGTCGGCATCATGCTGCGCAACTCGGTCGAGCCGGTCCTGCTGATGTTGGCGGCGGTCAAGTGCGGCGCGATCGCCGGAATGCTCAACTACCACCAGCGCGGTGACGTGCTCGAGCACAGCCTCGGGCTGCTCGGTGCCAAGGCCGTCGTCGCCGACACCGACTTCGTCGAACCGATCACCGAGTCCGGGGCCGACACCGACGGCCTGGTCACCATCGACGAGATGAAGCGCCTGGCCGCCACGGCACCCACCGGCAATCCCGCGACCACCGCGGCCGTGCTGGCCAAGGACAAGGCCTTCTACATCTTCACGTCGGGCACCACCGGCATGCCGAAGGCCAGCGTGATGACGCACTACCGCTGGCTGCGGGCGCTCGCCGGGTTCGGCGGCCTCGGAATGCGGCTGAACAGCAAGGACACGCTGTACTGCTGCCTGCCGCTGTATCACAACAACGCGTTGACGGTGGCGCTGTCGTCGGTGCTCAACGCCGGCGCGACGCTGGCCATCGGGAAGTCGTTCTCGGCGTCGAAGTTCTGGGACGAGGTGATCCGCTACGACGCGACCGCGTTCGTCTACATCGGCGAGATCTGCACATACCTGCTCAACCAGCCCGAGAAGGACACCGACCGCAAACACAAGGTGCGGGTGATCGGCGGCAACGGCCTGCGCCCGGCGATCTGGGACGACTTCACCAAACGCTTCGGCATCGACCGGGTCTGCGAGTTCTACGCCGCCAGCGAGGGCAACACCGCGTTCGTCAACTTCTTCAACCTGGACAAGACCACCGGCATCTGCCCGTCGCCGGTCGCCTTCGTCGAGTACGACCACGACAGCGGTGAGCCGCTGCGCGACGACAAGGGCCGGGTCAAGAAGGTCCGCAACGGCGAACCGGGCCTGCTGCTGTCCAAGGTGAGCAGCTTCCAGCCGTTCGACGGCTACACCGACGACGAGGAATCGGAGAAGAAGCTGGTGCGCGGCGCCTTCAAGGAGGGCGACGTGTGGTTCAACACCGGCGACCTGATGCGCTCGCAGGGCTTCGGCCACGCGGCGTTCGTCGACCGGCTGGGCGACACGTTCCGATGGAAGGGCGAGAACGTCGCCACCACCGAGGTGGAGGCGGCGCTGTCAATCGACCCGAGCGTCGACGAGTGCACCGTCTACGGCGTCGAGATCGAAGGCGCCGGCGGGCGGGCCGGCATGGCGGCGGTCAAGCTGAACGACGGCGACGACTTCGACGGCAAGTCGCTGGCGGCGACGCTGTACGACAAGTTGCCCGGATACGCGGTCCCGTTGTTCATTCGGGTGGTCGACGAGCTCGCGCAGACGTCGACGTTCAAGAGCCAGAAGCTCGACCTGCGCAAGCAGGGCTTCAACGTCGAGGAGATCGAGGACCCGATCTACGTTCTCGCGGGCCGCGACGAGGGCTACGTCGAGTTTTACGACGACTACCCCGAGGAAGTGAAGGCGGGCAAGAGGCCCAAGAACTAGCGACTTGTGCGTGAAAACGTTCGCTGACCGATCGAAATCACGCACAAATCGCACGGCCGTAGCCTGGAAGGCGTGACAACGCACCGCGGCCGATTCCTGGGCCGGCCCGTCGCCGCCGATCGCGCGCTGATCATGGCGATCGTGAACCGGACCCCGGACTCGTTCTACGACCGTGGCGCCGCGTTCACCGACGAGGCCGCCAAAACGGCGGCGCACCGGGTGATCGAGGAGGGCGCCGACGTCGTCGACGTGGGCGGGGTCAAGGCGGGCCCCGGCAACACCGTCGACACCGACGAGGAGATCGCGCGCGTCGTCCCGTTCATCGAGTGGCTACGCGGCGCCTATCCCGACCAGCTGATCAGCGTCGACACCTGGCGCTCGACGGTCGCCAAACAAGCGTGCGCGGCGGGCGCCGATCTGATCAACGACACCTGGGCGGGCCACGATCCCGCATTGCCCGAGGTGGCCGCCGAGTTCGGCGCCGGGCTGGTGTGCTCGCACACCGGCGGTGCCCAGCCGAGGACCAGGCCGTTTCGGGTCAACTACGGCATCACCGAACGCCGCGTCGTCGACGACGTCATCGCCGAGGTGACAACGGCGGCCGAACGGGCAGTCGCCGCGGGGGTGGCCCGCGACGCCGTGCTGATCGATCCGACGCACGATTTCGGCAAGAACACTTACCACGGTCTTACTTTGTTGCGCCATGTAAAAGAGCTTGTAAACACTGGATGGCCGGTCCTTATGGCGCTCAGCAACAAGGATTTCGTCGGGGAGACTTTGGGTGTGGGTTTGACCGAACGCCTGGAGGGCACCCTGGCAGCCACCGCCTTGGCGGCCGCAGACGGGGCCGCGATGTTCCGTGTGCACGAGGTCGGGCCCACACGACGCGTACTGGAGATGGTCGCGTCGATCCAGGGCGGACGGCCGCCGACGCGCACGGTGAGGGGACTGGCATGACACTCACACCCGAACTTCCCGCTACTGACGTCGTCACCTCTCGGTGGCTGGCCGACCACAGTTGGAACCGGCCCACTTGGACGGTCGCCGAACTGGAGGCGGCCAAACGCGGCCGCACCGTCTCGGTCGTCCTGCCCGCCCTCAACGAGGAAGAGACGGTGGGCAGCGTCGTCGAAACCATCACTCCGCTGCTCGGCAGGCTGGTCGACGAGCTCATCGTGCTGGACTCCGGCTCGACCGACGACACCGAGATCCGGGCCCTGGCCGCGGGCGCGCGGGTGATCAGCCGCGAGGCGGCGCTGCCGGAGGTGACTCCGCAACCGGGCAAGGGTGAGGTCCTGTGGCGCTCGCTTGCCGCCACGACCGGCGACGTGATCGTTTTCGTCGACTCGGATCTGATCGACCCCGACCCGATGTTCGTGCCCAAGCTGGTCGGTCCGCTGCTGACCACCGACGGCGTGCACCTGGTCAAGGGCTTCTACCGCAGGCCGCTGAAGGTCAGCGGCAGCGAAGACGCCAACGGTGGCGGGCGTGTGACCGAACTGGTCGCCCGGCCGCTGCTCGCGTCGCTGCGGCCGGAGCTGAGCTGCATCCTGCAACCGCTGGGCGGTGAGTACGCCGGCACCCGCGAGCTGTTGACGTCCGTGCCGTTCGCGCCGGGTTACGGCGTTGAGATCGGGCTGCTGATCGACGCCTACGACCGCCTCGGGCTCGACGGGATCGCCCAGGTGAACCTCGGTGTGCGCACGCACCGCAACCGGCCGCTGACCGAGCTCGCTACGATGAGCCGGCAGGTCATCGCGACGCTGCTGTCGCGGTGCGGGGTGCCGGATTCCGGGGTCGGATTGACGCAGTTCTTCGCCGACGGCGAGGGCTACACGCCGCGGATGTCGTCGGTGTCGCTGGCCGATCGCCCCCCGATGGTGACGCTGCGCCCGCGCGGCTGAGGTTCTTCCGTGCGCCTAGCAACGTCGTCCGCGGGGCTAATTGGCGGACTCCTCAGCGCGGCTCGTTCCTCGCCGCTTGATCGTCGTCCGCCGGGCTAATTGGCGGACTCCTCAGCGCGGCTCGTTCCTCGCCGCTTGATCGTCGTCCGCCGGATGTCGGCCCCCTGAGGCAGTATCGAACCCGTGAGCCTGGTTCTGCTGTATCTGGTCGTGCTGGTTCTGATCGCCGTCGTGCTGTTCGCCGTGGGCAGCGTGGTGTTCGGCCGCGGTGAGCCGCTGCCGCCGCTGCCGCGGGACACCACCGCGACGGTGCTACCCGCCTCCGGTGTGACGAGCGCCGACGTCGACGCCGTCAAGTTCACTCAGACGCTGCGCGGCTACAAGACCAGCGAAGTCGACTGGGTGCTCGACCGGCTGGGCCAGGAACTCGACTCGCTGCGCGGTCAGCTCGCCACCCTGCGGGCGGCGCACGGCATCGAGGAGGACGAACACATCGAGGGCGGCGCCCATGCCCTCCAGTCGGAGAACGGCGACGAGTCATGACCGCCGCGGTGAAACCCACCGTCGAACCCGACGGCCGCGTCCGTTGTGCCTGGATCGACGAATCTCGTTTGTCGCCAGCCGATTTCGTGCTGTACCGCGACTACCACGACACCGAGTGGGGCCGGCCGCTGCGCGACTCGGCCGGCCTGTTCGAACGGGTCAGCCTCGAAGCGTTCCAGAGCGGGCTGTCGTGGCTGGTGATCCTGCGCAAGCGGGAGAACTTCCGCCGCGCGTTCCACGGCTTCGACGTCGACCGGGTGGCCCGCTACACCGAACGCGACATCGCGCGGTTGTTGGCCGACACCGGGATCGTGCGCAACCGCGCCAAGATCGAGGCCACGATCGCCAACGCCCGTGCGGTCGCCGACCTTCGAGACGGCGGCACCGATTTCGCCGAACTGCTGTGGTCCTTCGCGCCGCCGCCCCGGCCGCGGCCGGCCACCTTCGCCGACGTCCCGGCCGTCACCCCCGAGTCGACGGCGATGGCCAAGGAACTCAAACGCCGCGGTCGCGGCACCCAGCAGTCTGCGGTGTGATCGTCGACCATTCCGGTCGCCTGCATCAAGGCGTACGCTGTCGTCGGTCCGACGAAGCGGAAGCCGCGGCGTTTGAGTTCCTTGGCCATCGCCGTCGACTCGGGGGTGACGGCCGGGACGTCGGCGAAGGTGGCCGGCCG
>NZ_LZJE01000014.1:0-2548 GCF_001666865.1 Mycobacterium sp. E136 | reverse complement strand
CGAAGGACGCAATCAGCCTCGCCCACGCGGTATGTGACTACGTGGAAGCGGGCCAGAAACCCGAACAGGTTGCGGTCGAGATCAGCGAGCCGGCGAACTGGACCGTGGAGCAGAGCGGGTTCTTCGTCGGCGCCGCGACCCAGTCGTACTGCCCGTCCTAGTTCGTCGGACGGCCGGGTTCTAATGCGGCTCGCGCATCGGTGACGGTGGGGTCGCGACGCTGCGAACCGCGGCCGGAACGGGAGTGGCCGCGTAACCCGGCGTGCCGAGTTGGGCCGCCAGCCATGGCAGGGCCGTCGCAAAAGCGTGTGCAGCGTACGGCCAGTCGTGCTTACCCGGTTGAACCACGACGCTGCAGTTGATGCCGTTCGGCGCGGCCAGCCCGCACAGCGCGTCGGCCGCATTCTTCTGTGGCGCCGCGTCCACGGTATTGACGTCGAAGCGCCCCGTCACGCCCGAATAGCGGCCGTGACGGCCGATCACCGTCGCCGGATCGAACGCCGCGTACGCCGCGGCGTTACCCCCGAACAGGCGCTCGATCGTCTGGTCCTTCGTGCCCGAGTTGGGACTCATATCGCCGGCGATGTCGTCGAAGGCGCCGAACATGTCCGGATGCATCACCGCCAGGTCGACCGCGCAGGTGCCGCCCATCGACCATCCGACGATTCCCCAATTCGACTGTTTGGCACTGACATCGAACGTCGACACCATGAACGGCACGACGTCCTTGGTGAGGTGGTCGGCGACGTTGCCTCGTTTGCCGTTCACGCATTCGGTGTCGTTGCGGAACGTCCCGCCGGCATCGACGAACACGAGCACCGGGGCATAGCCGCCGTGCGCGGCGGCGAAGTCGTCGGCCGTGGCGACCGCATTGCCCGCGCGGACCCAGTCCGCGGGGGTGTTGAACTCGCCGCCGATCATCATCACCGTCGGAAGCGGCGGCGGGGGATCTGTCGCGTACCACGCGGGCGGCAGGTAGACGAGTTCGCCGCGATGCTTGAAACCGGACGCCTTGTCGCCGATGTTGACGGGCAGCACCGTGCCCCTGGCCGGGATCTGGTGGCGCTGCTGCATCGCCAGCATGGTCGCCGCGTCGGTCTGATCGGGGAGCGGTCCCGCGGTCAGCTGATTCCACGCGGCCCCCACAGTCGGGACGTAGCCCACCCACAGGTTCACGGCCAGCGCGACCGACAGCAGGCACAGCGGCAGCGACATCAGCGAGATCCCGCGCCGCCACCAACGCGCGCCCCGCCAACCCGCGACCAGCACGGCGCATGCCGCACCCGTCAGCGCCACCCACACCCACAGCGATCGCGGAGCAGGGTTGTCAGAGAGGCCCTCGGATGCGATGTAGGCGTACGTCGCCGCGGCGAGCGCGACACCGCACAGCACGGCCCACGGCACCCACAGCAGCCGCCACCGCCGCGTTCGCCATCCGATGGCGGCAATCAGCACGAGCGCCGCGACGATCTGCACCGTGGTGGGAATCCACCCATGCATCAACGACAGGTGCCCACGCAGCGAATGCGCCAGTGTCACCAGTGTCACGAACTACAGGGTGAGGGGTAATCCTTGTGACGCGCTGTGGAGAAGCTGTCAACGGGGTTTGGCCAACGGGAACGGCAGCGTCTCGCGAATGCTGCGTCCCGTGATCAGCATGACGACGCGGTCCACGCCCATACCCAGGCCACCGGTGGGCGGCATCGCGTATTCCATCGCCTGCAGGAAGTCCTCGTCGAGTTCCATCGCCTCCGGGTCGCCGCCGGCGGCCAGCAGTGACTGCTCCTGCAGCCGGCGGCGCTGTTCGACCGGATCGGTGAGTTCGCTGTAGGCGGTGCCGAGTTCGACGCCCCACGCCACCAGGTCCCACCGCTCCGCGACGCCGGGGATGCTGCGGTGCGGGCGGGTCAGCGGCGACACCGATGTCGGGAAATCCTTATAGAACGTAGGCGCCTCGGTGTGGTCCTCGACCAGCCGCTCGTAGAGTTCCAGCACGACGGCGCCGGCGTCCCAATGGGTCAGGTACGGGATGTTCGCGGCGTCGCACAGCTTGCGTAGCTTCGGCAGCTCTGTTTCGGGGCCGATCTGCTCGCCGAGTGCTTCGGACACCGCAACGTGCACCGTCTTGACCGCCCACTGACCGGAGATGTCCACCGGTTCGAGCCCGCCCCCTTCCTTGGGGCGGTAGAACACCTGCGCACCGTTGGCGGCGACGGCGGCGTTCTGGATCAACTCGCGGCATCCGTCTATCCACACGTTGTAGTCCGCGTGCGCCTGATACGCCTCCAACAGCGTGAATTCGGGATTGTGGCTGAAGTCGACGCCTTCGTTGCGGAAAGCTCTGCCCAGCTCGAAGACCCGCTCGACCCCGCCCACGCAGAGCCGCTTGAGGTAGAGCTCGGGAGCGATGCGCAGGTACATGTCCAGGTCGTATGCATTGATGTGGGTGAGGAACGGCCGCGCGTTCGCGCCGCCGTGAATCTGCTGCAGGATGGGCGTCTCGACCTCGAGAAAACCCTTGCCGACCAACGTTTCCCGGATCGCGTGC
>NZ_LZJE01000013.1:0-27203 GCF_001666865.1 Mycobacterium sp. E136 | reverse complement strand
ATCGACCGCGCGATCAGCACGCGCTTGCGCTCGCCTTCGGACAACGTGCCGTATCTGCGCTCGGCCAGGTGTTCGGCCCCAACGGCGCGGGAAAGACGTCGCTGCTGCGGATCGCCGCCGCGCTGGAGCACCCGTCGTCGGGCACGGCGTATGTGCTCGGTGAACGGCTCGGCCGAACCGACATGGCCGAACTGCGTGCGCGGGTCGGCCTCAGCAGTTCGGCGTTGTCGCAGCGGGTGCCCGACGACGGGTGCTCCAGCGCGGCGGCGATCCGCAGCAGCGACGTCTTTCCCGCGCCGTTGGGGCCGATCACCACCCAGCGTTCGTCGAGTTCGACGGCCCAGGTGATGGGCCCGACCAGCGTCTGACCACCGCGCCGCAGTGACACCTTGGCGAAGTCGATCAGCACATCGGGGTCGGCTGCATCTCCTTCGGCGGCGGGCACTCGCCCATCGTAGTCAGGCGACTTGTGCGTGATTTCGCTCGCCCAGCGATCGTTTTCACGCACAAATCGCTCGCGCGCCTGCGGCGAGCCTCGGCGACGGATCCTGTCGCGCGCCTGCGGCGAGCCTCGGCGACGGATCCTGTCGCGCGCCTGCGGCGAGCCTCGGCGACGGATCCTGTCGCGCGCCTGCGGCGAGCCTCGGCGACGGAAACCCACCCGCTGACCTCCACCACCCTCTCCGGCGTGATCCGCAAGAAGAACTGCACCAGCGGGCCGATCCCGAACGCATAGACGACAGTCCCGACGCCGACCGTGCCGCCGAGCAGCCACCCGACCCCCAGCACCGTCGCCTCGATCGAAGTGCGGACCAACCGCACCGACAGACCGGTGCGTTCGACGAGGCCGGTCATCAACCCATCGCGCGGACCCGGTCCGAGTCCGGCGCCGACGTAGAGCACGGTGCTGATCGCGTTGAGCACCACCGCGCCCACCATCATCGCGATGCGCAGAGGCAGCGAGGTGGGCGTCGGCAGCAGCCACAGGCCGGCGTCGACGGTGACCGCGATGACGAGAACGTTGGCCACGGTGCCCACACCGGGCCGGTTGCGCATCGGAATCCAAGCCAGTAGCACAGCCACCCCGACCATCGCCGAGGCCACACCGATCGTCATCCCGGTGTGCCGGGCCAGGCCCTGGTGGAAGACGTCCCAGGGGTCCAGCCCGAGGCCCGCCCGCACCATCAGTGCCATCGAGAAGCCGTAGCCGGCCAACCCGACCATGAGAACCAACCCGCGCGCCGCGCCCCTACGCATGGTGGGGAAAGCGCAACTTGATCAGCTCTAATTCCCGGGCGATGCGCTCGGCGTCGCGGTCGACGTGATCGGAGTGGCTGACCGGCGGTTGCCATGCGAAAGAAGCGGCGAGACGCCGGCTCAGGCGGGGAATCCAGTTCATGCTCATATCGCCATAATCGAGACCAACTGGCTTGCTTCTCAATAGCCAGTTGGGCAATACTGGCCTGCAATGACGCTTGAGATGCCCGCGCGTGCGCTCGATGTGGACCTACTGGCCCGCGAGCTGGGCAACTGGCGCACATCCAGTCGCAGTGGCCCCGCGTATCAGGGCCTGGCCGACGCGATCCGCCTGCTGATCATCGACGGGCGCTTACCCGTCGGCGCACGCGTGCCCAGCGAACGCGCGCTCGCCGACGCGCTGCGGGTGTCGCGCACCACGGTCACCGCGGCCTACACGCAGTTGCGGGAGGACGGCTACCTCAACGCCCGACGCGGCGCGCGCAGCACCACGGCGCTTCCCGTCGCGCCCGCGGCTCGCATCGAGACCGCGCCCCCGTCGGTGAGCCTCGCCGCGGCCGCGCTGTCGGCGCCGGCGGCCGCTGTCATGGAGGCGTTCGCCGAGGCCACCCGCGACGTCACGCCGTATCTACACGCACCGGGACACGAACTCGTCGGCGTCCCGGCCCTGCGAGAGGCCATTGCCGAAAGATATTGCGAGCGAGGCCTTCCGACCGAGCCGGATGAGATCATGGTGACCACCGGCGCGTTGCACGCCATCGGCCTCATCCTCACCACCTACATCCAGCCCGGCGACCGTGTGCTCGTCGAGCAACCGACGTATCACGGTGCGCTGTCGTCGATCACGACCGCCGGTGCACGCCCCGTCCCGGTCGCGATGGCCGAGGACGGCTGGGATCTCGAGGCGCTGCAGAACGCGCTGCACCAGGTGTCGCCGACCCTGGCGTACCTGATCCCCGACAATCAGAACCCGACCGGAATGACCATGCCCGCCGCCGATCGAAAACGGTTGGCGCGCATCATCACCGAGACCCGTACCCGCACGGTCATCGACGAGACCATCCTCGACATGTGGCTCGACGAACCCGCGCCCGGGCCGGTGGCCGCCGAGATGACCTCGCGACGTGATCTCGTGCTGACCATCGGTTCGATGTCGAAGTCGTTCTGGGGCGGCCTACGGGTGGGCTGGATCCGCGCCGAGCGTGCGACGATCGCCACCATCGCCGCCCTGCGCCCGTCTATTGACATGGGCACCGCTGTGCTCGAGCAGTACGCCGCCGCAAGGCTTCTCACGCGCCACGATGAGTTGCTGCCGGAGCGGCGCGAGATCCTGCGCAGTCGTCGTGCCTATCTGCTGGCTCTGTTGAGCCGGCATCTGCCCGACTGGGAGCCGGGCCCCGGTGCGGGCGGCATGTCGTTGTGGGTGCGGCTGCCCGCCCCGATGAGCACAGCGCTGTCGGCGGCCGCCTCCCGGCTCGGACTCGAGCTTCCCGCGGGCCCTCGCTTCGGTGTGGACGGCACCCTCGAGCGGTTCGTCCGCGTGCCCTACGCACTGCCCGAGGAACAGTTGAGCGAGGCCGTCGAGCTCCTGGCGCGTGCCTGGCGTAGCGTCACCGGGCTGTCGGCACCCGAGCCGACAACCGTTGTGGTCTAAGGAATCAGTCCGGGATCTCGACCCGGCGGACCACGCCATCGACGGCGTCGGCGGCCTCGATCTCACCGCGCGTGATGCCCAGGATGAACAGCACGGTGTCCAGGTACGGCTGGCTCAGCGACGCGTCGGCGACCTCCCGCAGCGCGGGCTTGGCGTTGAACGCCACCCCCAGGCCCGCGGCGGCCAGCATGTCGATGTCGTTGGCGCCGTCACCGACGGCCACCGTCTGTTCCATCGGGACACCGGCCTGCTGCGCGAAATCCCGTAGCGCCTTGGCCTTTCCGGGCCGGTCGATGACCGGGCCGATCACCCGGCCGGTCAACTTGCCGTCGACGATCTCGAGCTCGTTCGCCGCGACGAAGTCCATCATCAATTCGTGCGCGAGCGGTTCGATCACCTGCCGGAAGCCGCCCGACACGATGCCGCAGTGGTATCCCAGCCGCCGCAGCGTACGCAGGGTGGTCCGCGCGCCGGGGGTCAACTCGATCTGCTCGGCGACGTCGTCGAGGACCGAGGCGGGCAGGCCGGCGAGCGTCGCCACGCGACGGTGCAGCGACTCGGCGAAGTCCAGTTCGCCGCGCATCGCCGCCTCGGTGACCTCGGCGACCGCCGCTTCTGCTCCCACCTTGGCCGCCAGCATCTCGATCACCTCGCCCTGGATCAGGGTCGAGTCGACGTCGAACACGATGAGCCGCTTGGCCCGTCGCGTCAGGCTGTAGTCCTCGATTGCGACGTCGATCTCCTCGGCCACCGCGACGCGCGCCAGCGCCTGCTGCAGCTCCTCGAAGACCGCGCGCGACGGCACCGACACCCGCAGTTCCAAACCCGTGACCGGGTAATCGGACACTCCGCGGATCGTGTCGATGTTCACCTCGAGCCGCGCGAGTTCGCGAGCCACCACGCCGAACTCCTCGGCGGTGATCGGACGGCCCAGCACGACGATGCTGTGGGTCGACGGTTCCCGCATGACGGGTTCCCCGTCACTGCGCTCGATGGTGACGTCGAGGCCCACGTCGCGGATGGCAGCCGCCACCGCGTCGCGAAGCGCCGAGCTCCCGGCGACCTCTGTCGAGCAGGACACGAGCACGCCGAGCGTCAGGCGGCCGCGAATCACGACCTGTTCGACGTTGAGCAGTTCGACCTGGTGGCGCGACAGCACCTCGAACAACGCCGAGGTGACGCCGGGTTGGTCGCGGCCCGTGACCGTGATCAGCAGCGACGCGCGCTCGCGTGATTGACCGGTCATACCGCGATCGTCAGGTGCGGACGTTCGCGTCGTCCAACCGTGTCACGTCGCCGTCCTCGGGGCCGTGGCTGCGGCCGACGTGCGCCTCGGCGCGCATCCGCTCCACCATGTGCGGGTAGTGCAGCTCGAACGCGGGACGCTCCGAACGGATTCGGGGCAGCTCGGTGAAGTTGTGCCGCGGCGGCGGGCACGACGTCGCCCACTCCAGCGAGTTGCCGTAGCCCCACGGATCATCGACCGTGACCGGCTCGCCGTAGCGCCAGCTCTTGAACACGTTCCACACGAACGGCAGCGTCGAGAGTCCGAGGATGAACGCGCCGATGGTCGAGACGACGTTCAGCGTGGTGAACCCGTCCGTCGGCAGGTAGTCCGCGTAGCGGCGCGGCATACCCTCGTCACCCAGCCAGTGCTGCACCAGGAACGTGGTGTGGAAGCCGATGAACGTCAGCCAGAAATGCAGCTTGCCCAGCCGCTCGTCGAGCAGTCGGCCCGTCATCTTCGGGAACCAGAAGTAGATACCCGCATACGTCGCGAACACGATCGTGCCGAACAGCACGTAATGGAAGTGCGCGATGACGAAGTAGGAGTCGGTCACGTGGAAGTCCAGCGGCGGGCTGGCCAGCAGCACACCCGAGAGACCGCCCAGGAGGAATGTCAGCAGGAAGCCCACCGAGAACAGCATCGGTGTCTCGAATGTCAACTGGCCTTTCCACATCGTGCCGATCCAGTTGAAGAACTTGATACCGGTCGGCACGGCGATGAGGAACGTCATGAAGGAGAAGAACGGCAGCAGGACCGCGCCGGTGGCGTACATGTGGTGCGCCCACACCGCCACCGAGAGCGCCGCGATCGCCAGCGTGGCGTAGATCAGCGTGGTGTAGCCGAAGATCGGCTTGCGCGCGAAGACCGGGAAGATCTCCGACACGATGCCGAAGAAGGGCAGCGCGATGATGTACACCTCGGGGTGGCCGAAGTACCAGAACAGGTGCTGATACAACAGCACGCCGCCGTTGGCCGGGTCGTAGATGTGCGCGCCGAGATGGCGGTCGGCCGCCAGACCGAACAGCGCGGCGGTCAGGATCGGGAACGCCAGCAGCACCAGGATCGACGTCACCAGGATGTTCCAGGTGAAGATCGGCATCCGGAACATCGTCATACCGGGTGCGCGCATGCAGACCACAGTGGTGATCATGTTGACACCGCCGAGGATCGTGCCCAGACCACCGACGGCCAGGCCCAGAATCCACAAGTCACCGCCGGCGCCCGGCGAGTGAATGGCGTTGCTCAGCGGCGCATATGCGGTCCAGCCGAAGTCGGCGGCCCCGCCCGGGGTGATGAAGCCACCCATGGCGATCAGGGCGCCAAACAGGAACAGCCAGAACGACAGGGCGTTCAGGCGCGGGAAGGCCACGTCCGGCGCGCCGATCTGCAGCGGCAGCACCAGGTTGGCGAACCCGAACACGATCGGCGTCGCATAGAACAGCAGCATCACCGTGCCGTGCATGGTGAACAGCTGGTTGAACTGCTCGTTGGACAGGAACTGCAACCCCGGCATCGCCAGCTCGGTGCGCATGAACAGCGCCATCAGCCCACCGATGAAGAAGAAGATGAAGCAGGCGACGCAGTACATGATGCCGATCATCTTGTGATCGGTCGTGGTGATGAGCTTGTAGATGAGGTTGCCCTTGGGGCCGAGTCGCTCCGGGAACGGACGCCGTGCCTCGAGTTCTCCTATAGGGGGCGCTTCGGCTACCAACAGGTCCTCCATACATCCAGCGGTTGTCTCGATGAATCCTAACTGCCGCTCCATCGGCGATGCTCGCCGGTCCTACAAAGTGTCGTAATCGCCCGCCACGCGGCTTTCCGCCCCGGAGCTGGCCGGATGTTACCGTCGGCGACGTGTTGAGCGGCGGTTCGCGGAGGGCGCTCGTGGCTACCAGGACGATGGGCCTGGCCGCGCTGACGACCGCCGTCGGCCTGACCCTGGTCAGCGGGTGCGGCTCCCCCGGCGACGAGGCGTCCGACACCGCGCCCGCCGAGACGATCGTCACCAGCACGACGAGAATCGCGAACGCGGGTGTGCTGGGCAATCAGCGTCGGCCCGACGAATCGTGCGCGGCCGAACCGACGCCGGTGGACCCGGGCCCACCCGAGCGCATGGTGCGTCACGCCGCCGGCGAAACACAGGTCCGCGCGGACCCGCAGCGCATCGTGGTGCTGTCCGGCGACCAGCTCGACGCACTGTGTGCGCTGGGCCTGCAGTCGCGGGTGGTGGGGGCCGCGCTGCCCGACGGCTCCGACAGCCAGCCGTCGTACCTGGGGCAGGTCATCCACGACGTACCGGGCGTCGGCACCCGCAGCGAACCTGACCTCGACGCCATCCGCGCCGCGAACCCCGACGTGATCGTCGGTTCAGAGGCGCTGACGCCCGAAGCGTTCGGCGCGCTCTCCGATATCGCGCCGACGGTGTTCACCGGGGCGCCGGGTGCGGCGTGGCAGGACAACCTGCGCACGGTGGGCGCCGCGACCGGACGCCAGGACGCCGCGAACGGTCTGGTCGACGGGTTCCACCGGGCGGCCGACAAGACCGGAGCCGACAACGACGCCGCACATTTTCAGGCGTCGGTCGTGCAGTTCACCGACACCACGATGCGCGTCTACGGCGCCGACACCTTCCCCGGCAGCGTGCTCTCCGATGTCGGTGTCGATCGCCCTGTGACACAACGCTTTACCGACAAGCCCTACGTCGAGGTGGGGATCAGCGACACCGACCTCGCCGACAGTCCCGACCTGTCCATCGCCGACGGCGACATCGTCTACCTGTCCTTCGATACGCCCGCCGCACGCGACCGCGCACCTGAGGTGCTCGAAAGCGACGCGTGGAAGAAGCTGGGCGCCACGCGCGACGATCGGGTGTTCGCGGTCAACAACGAGGTGTGGCAGACCGGGGAGGGCATCGTCGCCGCGCGCGGCATACTCGACGACCTGCGATGGCTCAACGCCCCGATCAATTAGCGTTGACGCCGTGTTCCACGTCTTGAGATCGACCTACCTGCAACCGCCCGAGGTCGTCAACGAGACCCGACCCGCCCACCTCGAATGGCTCAAGGACGAGGTCAGCGCGGGCCGGATCGTGCTGGCGGGCCGACTGGAGGACGAGTCCGGCGCCATCCTGATCACCGGCGACATGGACGCCGAGCAGGCGCAGGACATCGTCGACCGCGACCCGTACACCTCGGCCGGTGCCGCCCGCTACGAACGGACGTCGTTCAACGGCGCATTCCGGGCCGCAGGTCTCTAGGAGCAAGCTCACAGCTCGCCGCGGAATCATGGGAGCCGACCGCCTCGTTGACCCTTTGGGGCCAGTCGCACCGTCAGCGATGGCTTTTTCTCGATAGCCGCTTGAACGAAAAGAAGGTCGTAATGAGCACTGTTGCCGCATATGCCGCGCCGTCGGCGTCTGAACCATTGACCAAAACCACCATCACCCGCCGCGACGTCGGGCCGCACGACGTGGCGTTCGACATCCACTTCGCGGGCATTTGTCACTCCGACATCCACACCGTCCGCGACGAATGGGGCCGCGCGAAGTATCCGATCGTGCCCGGACACGAGATTGCGGGCATCGTCACCGAGGTCGGTTCGGACGTCACCGGGTTCAAGATCGGCGATCGCGTCGGCGTCGGCTGTTTCGTCGATTCCTGCCGCGAATGCGCACAGTGCCGCGCGGGTGAGGAGCAGTACTGCGCCAAGGGCATGGTCGGCACCTACAACGCCGTGGGCCGTGACGGTGAGCCGACGCAGGGCGGCTACAGCGGCGCGATCGTCGTGGACGAGAACTACGCGCTCCACATCCCTGACAGCCTTCCGCTGGACGCCGCGGCGCCGTTGCTCTGTGCCGGCATCACGCTGTATTCGCCTCTGCGCCACTGGAATGCGGGTCCCGGAACCCGGGTCGCGGTCGTCGGCCTTGGCGGCCTGGGCCACATGGGCGTCAAGCTCGCCCACGCGATGGGCGCGCACGTCACGGTGCTGAGCCAGTCGCTGAAGAAGATGGAGGACGGCCTGCGACTGGGCGCCGACGAGTACTACGCGACTTCCGACCCGGAGACGTTCGCGAAACTGAGGGGCTCCTTCGATCTGATCCTCAACACCGTCTCGGCCAACCTCGATCTGGGCAGCTATCTCGGATTGCTCGCACTCGACGGAACATTGGTCGAACTGGGTATGCCGGAGCACCCCATGGCGGTGCCCGCCGGCGCGCTCATCGCCGGGCGGCGCCGTATCGCGGGTTCGCTGATCGGCGGTATCGCCGAGACCCAGGAGATGCTCGACTTCTGCGCCGAGCACGGCGTACGGCCCGAAATCGAGGTCATTGCACCCGATTACATCAACGAGGCCTATGAGCGGGTGCTCGCCAGCGATGTGCGCTACCGCTTCGTGATCGACACCGAGTCGCTGCGCTCGTAATCACCGGCTTCGCCGAGACTGCGCACGTGCGTCAGGCGTCGACGGGGTTCTTGCGGTCGACGATCAACGGATCGATCGGCGTGAACGGGAAATTCGGCAGATCGTCGATGTGGGTGTTGAAGGCGGCGGCCAGCACCTCCCCGGAGTAGGCGCTCGCCGATGCGCGGTATCCGATGTCGGCGGGGAACGGTTGATCGAAGAAAATCAGGAAGTGCCAGTCCTGGGTGCCGATGTTCTCGATGTGATGCGGGTAGGCGCGCGGAATGAAGTACATGTCGCCGGTGGTGAGGTTCCACGTGTCGAGCGTCCCATCGGGATTCATGATCGTCATCCGCGCCTCGCCCTGCTGAACGTAGCCCATCTCTGCCGTCACGGGATGCCAATGCGGTTCGCGCATAACGCTTTCCGCGACGCGTAGCGAGTACATCGAGATGTCCTTCAGCGCCGGCCAGAATTGGTCGCGGGCGAAGCGCGCATTGCCGCTGACGTAGTTCAGCCCCGGGGCCTGCGCTGCGATGTCGAATTTGTGGGGATCCTCGAAGTACGCCGACGCGGGGATCTCCGGATCGCCCACTCGCGCGGCCAGCTTGCGATCGGTGGTGTCGCGGTGGATCTTCGAGAAGTCGGCGGCGAGCAGGTCGTAGGTGTTGCCCAGCACCGCGTCGGTGAACGCGCCAAATGTGGCACCCAATCCGAAGTCCTCGGGACGCTCGTGGCGGAAGGCGATGATGAACTCCGCGACGTCCTCACCGATGTTCTCGATGTGGTGCAGCGAGCCGGACGCGGCGTGGAACATCTGGCCGCCCGTCACGATGAAGCTGGTGACTGGTTGTGGTTGTCGAGCACCGACATTAACGCGGTTCCGCGCACGCAGTAGGTCAATTCGTTGGCGTTGGCGTGCCAGTGCGGTGTGCGCATTGACCCCGGGTTCAGCAGTACCCGCTTGATCGAAAGCCTCTCGAGGATGGGCAGATTGTCGGCGGTGACGCGGCGCATCGAGCCGAACTAGTTCTCCTCGACGATCTCGCCGTCGATCAGAGAGGCGGTGTGCGCGCTGCGGGTCAGTGAGGCGGTCATGGCGCTCCTGTCGATCCGGATTGGTGATGCGTTCACTCTCGTCCCGATCGGCGGTCGTGTCTTCGACACTGGCCACAATCTTCGCCGCCGGCTATTCGGACCTTGCGCTACCCGCTAGCCCCCAAAAGCACGCCGAGTCGGGCGATATGCGCCGATCGATGCGAGAATCCTGCAGGTGTGCGCCCTGCGGGTCGTCATCGCCGACGACGATGTACTGCTGCGCGAAGGCGTGGCCAGCCTGCTGCAGCGGTCCGACTTCGAGGTCAGCGGCCAGGCCGGCGACGCAGCCGAACTGCTCGACCTGGTGCGTGAACAGTGTCCGCAGTTGGTGCTGACCGACATTCGCATGCCCCCGACGAACAGCACCGAAGGCCTCGACGCGGCCCGGGTCATCCGCGAGGAATCGCCGGACACCGCGGTCGTCGTGCTGTCGGCGCACATCGACGTCGACCATGCGACCGAACTACTGGCCGGCGGCCGCGGCATCGGATACCTGTTGAAATCCCGCGTCGCCGATGTCGACGACTTCGTCGACACCCTGCAGCGAGTCGCCAACGGCGCCTCGGTGGTCGATCCGGCGCTGGTGGCCGAACTGGTCGATGCCCGGCGCCGCGACGATCCGCTGGCCGCGCTGAGCACCCGCGAACGCGAAGTCCTCACGTTGATGGCCGAGGGCCTGTCCAACGCCGGGATCGGGCGCCGCCTGTGGGTCACCGAGGGCACCGTCGAAAAGCATGTGCGCAGCATCCTGACCAAGCTGAACCTGCCCGAGACGGGTGACGATCACCGGCGAGTTCGCGCCGTGATCATGTACCTCGAATCACGCTGACGCCAACACGTTCCGGATCGCGGCGGGCGAGAGCGCAAGCTTCGGCAGGAAGCCGCGCGCGGGGCTGGCGGCGATCAGATCGGCGAAATCCTGCTCGTCGTGGGTGGAGATGAGGATGACCGCGGTGTCGGCGACCTGTTCGGTCAGCTCTCTGGCGATGTCGAATCCGCTCTCGGCTCCGAGATCGACGTCGACGAGCGCGACATCGGGCCGCAGCTGCCTGCCCTGGCGCACGGCGCCCGCGCCGTCACACGCGGTGCCGACGACGGAGATGCCGCCGCGCTCGAGCATCGCGCGGGCGGCGTCGCGGAATCCGGCGCTGTCATCGACGATCAAACAGCGCATGGCGAACCTCCTCGGCGTGCATACCCACCAGGCTGGCAGGACGGTCGGTTCCTGGCATTCCCGCTAACCGGAAAGATTCACACCGTGGCGCGCATTACCATCGGCCGGTGACCCGGCAATCGCTGCCGAACCGCCTGCTCGCGGCGTTCGTCCGACCCACCGCGCGTCCGCTCGGCCTGGGCATCCTCGTCGCGGCCTCTTTCCTCGTCGCCGAGATCCTGCTGGTGTACGCGCTGAAGCGGATCGCGCCGGAGAACGCGTTCGGTGCGGTCCTGCTGTTGGGCGTGCTGGTGGTGTCTGCGGGTTGGGGTTTCGGGCTCGCGGTCGCCACCTCGCTGGTGAGCGCACGGTGGTCTACGCGTACTTCCATCTGGAGGGGCATGGGACTCTCGCACCCTCGATCATCATCTTCCTCACCCTGGCGCTGCTGGCCAATGTGCTTGCAGGGCAGGCGCGGCTGCGGACCGCAGAGGCCGAGCAGCGCGGTCGAGAGGCCGCCGCGCTGGCCGCACAGCAGGCGGCGCTGCGCCGAGTCGCCACGCTGGTCGCCCGCGGTGCCGAACCCGTGGACGTGTACCGCGCCGCCGTCGACGAATTGGCCGAGAGTCTCGACGTCGAGCACGCCACGCTGTTGCTCTTCACACGCGACAACGGATGTGTGGTACTGGCGGCGCGCAACCGCGGGCACCGGCCGGGTTTGTCTGAGGGCGAACGCTTCTCGCTGGACGGAGACAGCATCAGCACCCGGGTCCGCAAGACCGCGGAACCCGCGCGCATCGACGACTACTCGATCGCGACCGGTGAAATCGCCACGCGCCTGCAGGGTCTCGACACTCGTTCCGCCGTCGGCGCCCCACTGATCGTCGGCGGCGAGGTCCGCGGTGCGCTCATCGTGTCGGCGGCTCGGCCCCACGCGATACCGGCGGACACCGAGGCGCACATCTGCGACTTCGCCGATCTGGTGTGCACGGCGATCGCCAACGCCGAGACCCGCGCGGAACTCACCGCGTCGCGGGCGCGCATCGTGGCGGCGGCCGACCAGGCGCGCAGGGGGTTCGAACGTGATCTGCACGATGGTGCCCAACAGCGGATCGTGTCGCTGAGCCTGGAACTGCGCGCGATCGAGGCGTCGGTTGATGAGGGCGACGAGCTGCGCCCGCAGCTGTCCAACGTCGTCGCCGGCCTCGGCGGTCTGTACTCCGATCTGCAGGAGCTTTCGCGCGGTCTGCATCCGGCGATCCTGTCGAAGGGCGGGCTCGGCCCGGCGGTCAGGACGCTGGCCCGCCGCTCCCCCGTGCCGGTGGAACTCGACATCGACGTCGAGGGCCGGTTACCCGAGTCAGTCGAGGTTGCAGCGTATTACGTTGTCGCCGAGTGTCTTACGAACGCCGCAAAGCATGCGAACGCCGAGCTGGTGACCGTGTCCGCGTCGCGGGACGACGGTGCGGTGCGGCTCTCGGTCAGCGACGACGGCGACGGCGGAGCGGCGCCCGGCGAGGGCTCGGGGTTGGTCGGGTTGCGCGACCGAGTCGAAGCGTTGTCCGGGCAGCTCGCCGTCACCAGCAGGCCGGGTGAGGGCACCACCGTGTCGGCGACGATCCCGGTGCCTTCGGAGTAGCGCCCGCTAGAACCCGCGTACGGAGGCGGCATTGATGAAGAAGCCGTGGCGGCTGGCGTCGTTGGTGATGCGCGTGCGGTAGCCCTGCTCCGGCTGAACGGTCCAGCCGTTTGTCCGGTAGGTGCCCGAGTCCACGGCGACGGGAGGGGTGGTCGGTTCGGCGATCAGCCCTCGATCCCAGTAGAACTCGCCGGTGCCGCGCACGACCGCGAGGTTCGGCCGCTGATTCCATTTGGAGCTCTCGAACGGCACCCCGCCCCACGGCTGGCCGTTCGTCAGCGCGCATATCGCCATCGGTCCGCCGCCGAACGTCGTTTCGTCCGCACTGAGCAGGCAGCGCACCGTCCCGGACTGCAGGAGCACCTGCTGCTCCCCCGCGTCGGCCGCCGCGGACGGCGCGAGGAGCATCGCGCCGAGAACAGAGGCCCCCAAAGCCGTCACTGCCTGCCGAATCATGACCGTCTCCAACGTCGCGCCGCGCCCATCCCCTCGACCGGGAATGCTCTCACGGCGCTGATCATGACAGGCCGGTTTCCTGTGAAGTCGGCCGATGGTGCAAGAACCGGATGCCTAAAGCCTCTCGTTCGGTCACCGCGACCCCACCTGGGGGTCCTAACTCGATCGACGAGCGCTCAGCACGCTTCGTACGCCGCGGAGGATGCCGCGTGCGGCGTAGAAACCGGCCAACGCCGAGACCGCGATCATGACGACGAACATCACCAGCCAGTTGGCGCGGCCATGGTCGACGCACCGCCCAGTGCGGGCGACATAGGCAATTGCCTGCCCGGGCCTGTCGATACCGTTCGTGTTCTGCGCTGAGGTGTCAGTGCACGGCGCTGATTCGACGCGCTATGTTCGCCCCCGGAACGCGCTAGCGTGACAGGTATGGCACCGACGTTGCCAGGCTTCGACGAGTGGATGAACTCCGCTCTGATCGATGAGGCCGGTGCAGTCGGGGAATCAATCGAGACCTACATCGCACGCGCCGTCGCCGCCCGGATGATCATCGAGCGCGCCCGCCGTGGAGACGCCGATGTGTGTGAACTCATGCGGCGCGTCAAACTGCTCAACCTGGACACGCCCGATCCGGTCGCAGCCCTTCGCGAGGGTGCCGTCATCTCCGACCCGGACCGGCTCCGCGCGCTCTACGACAGTGGTCTGCTCAACGCGGAACGGGCACGCAGTCTCGATCGGGTCGTCGGCATGGTGGTGGCGGCGGTCGGGGTGCCGTCTGCCGCCGTAACGCTGATCGATCACGACACCCAATACATGTGCAGCGCAATCGGACTCGACCCCGAGATGGCGGTCACCCGCCAAGGGCCACTCGAGGGTTCGCTGGGCCGCGAGGTACTCGTGACCGGCAAGCCCCTGATCGTCGCGGATGCTCGTAAGGAACCGCTGTTGCGTGACCATTGGGCCGTGGCGAAGGGAGTCATCGTGGCGTGCGCGGGCTTTCCGCTGACGGACGGTCAGGGGCACACCATCGGCACGCTCATCGCCTGGGACACCCGGCCGCGGATGTGGATGCCCGGCCATGTCCAGGTGATGGAGGATTTCGTGATGGTGCTTCGCGCACGCCTGTTCGACGTCGACCCGCGGTGATACTTTCGGGCCTCGAACCGGAACTAGAAGTCCCAATCCTCGTCTTCGGTGACGACGGCCTTGCCGATCACATAGCTCGACCCCGAGCCGGAGAAGAAGTCGTGGTTCTCGTCGGCGTTGGGCGACAGCGCCGACAGGATCGCCGGGTTGACGTCTGTCTCGTCGCGCGGGAAAAGCGCCTCGTAGCCGAGGTTCATCAGCGCCTTGTTGGCGTTGTACCGCAGGAACTTCTTGACGTCCTCGGTCAACCCGACGCCGTCGTACAGGTCCTGGGTGTACTCCACCTCGTTGTCGTACAGCTCGAAGAGCAACTCATAGGTGTAGTCCTTGAGCTCGGCCTGCTTGGCCGCGTCCTCGAGCGCCAACCCGCGCTGGAACTTGTAGCCGATGTAGTAGCCGTGCACGGCCTCGTCGCGGATGATCAGCCGGATCATGTCGGCGGTGTTGGTCAGCTTGGCCCGGCTGCTCCAGTACATCGGCAGATAGAAGCCGGAGTAGAACAGGAAGCTCTCCAGCAGCGTCGAGGCCACCTTGCGCTTGAGCGGCTCGTCGCCCTTGTAGTACTGCATGACGATTTCGGCCTTGCGCTGCAGGTTGGGGTTCTCCTCCGACCAGCGGAAGGCGTCGTCGATCTCGGCGGTCGAGCACAGCGTCGAGAAGATGTTGCTGTAGCTGCGCGCGTGCACCGACTCCATGAACGCGATGTTGGTGTAGACCGCTTCCTCATGCGGCGTCAGGGCGTCCGGGATCAGGCTGACCGCGCCGACGGTGCCCTGGATCGTGTCGAGCAGCGTGAGGCCGGTGAACACCCGCATCGTCAGCTGCTTCTCGTGGTCGTTGAGCGTGTTCCACGACGGGATGTCGTTCGAGACCGGCACCTTCTCCGGCAACCAGAAGTTGCCCGTCAGCCGGTCCCACACCTCGGCGTCCTTCTCGTCCTGGAGACGGTTCCAGTTGATCGCCGAGACACGGTCAATCAGCTTCATGCCATCACTCACGAGAACCCCATTTCACCTGGTCTTTGGTCCGCCCGAAGCGCTTTTCCGCCCGCCACCGACACTACCCCTGGGGGACGACAACCACCCGCAACACAACATCGTGTGTCTGGCGTGTCGCTTACCAACGAGTTACCGGTGCGGCCAGTGTGCATTCTGATCGCCTTTTCCGGCCGACGGGCACGGAATCGCGATCTGGACGCACACTAGGCCGCGACGTCCGCGCGCCGCCCGCCGAAGAACCGGTACTCCGACTTGTCGAACCTGCGGGTCGCCAACCAGTACTGCCACGTCATGCCGCTCCACAGCGTCCGGTTCACGCCGTGCTCGTCGAGATACCAACTCTGGCACCCCCCGGTGCTCCACACCGTTCCGGCGAGTTCGCCCTGCAACTCCTCGTTGTAGCGGTCCTGGGCCTCGCGGGTGGGAGCCAGCGCCTCGGCGCCGGCCCGGTCGACCGCCGCAATGGCCTGCGCGGCGTAGCGGATCTGCGACTCGATCATGAACACCACCGAGTTGTGCCCCAGCGCCGTGTTCGGGCCGAGCAGGAAGAACAGGTTCGGCATGTCCGCGACCGTGATGCCGCGAAGCGCCGCGATGCCCTCTCGGTTCCACCGGTCCACCAGGTCCTCGCCCCGCGGGCCCTTGATGTGGACATACGTGTACGAATCCGTGACGTGGAAGCCGGTGGCGAACACCACCACGTCGACCTCGCGTTCGGTGCCGTCGGCGGTGACGATGCCGGTCGGCATGAACCGCGCGATCGCATCGGTGACAACCTCGGTCCTCGGATCGGCGATGCCGCGATAGTAGGTGTCGGAGTTGAGGATTCGCTTACACCCGGCGCGGTAGTTCGGCGTCAGCTTGCGACGCAGTTCGCGATCCTTGATCGACTTGCGGATGTTCCACTTGCCCAGCAGCTCACCGATTTTCAGCAGCCGAGGTTCACGAGTCATCGCGAATCCGACACCTTCGTGGATCCAGTAGATGCCCGCCCGCATCAACTGCCGGGTGCCCGGCACGTTGGTGAACAGATCGCGCATCCAGCGCGGAATCGGGTTGTTGGGCCGCGGCATCACCCATGCCGGTGTGCGCTGGTACAGATGCAGGGCGCCGACGTCCTTGACGATCTCGGGAACGATCTGGATCGCACTGGCTCCTGTGCCGATGACCGCGACGCGTTTACCCGTCAGGTCTACGCTGTGGTCCCACTCCGCGGAATGGAAAGCGGCACCGGTGAATTCGTCCAGGCCCGGGAACTCCGGGATGAACGGGATGTGCAGGCCGCCCGCTCCGGAGATCACGAACTGCGCGACGAACTCACGGCCGTCCTTGGTGAACACGTGCCAGCGGTGCTCGTTGTCATCCCAATGGGCGCGGTCGACGTGCGCACCGAACCGGATATAGCGGCGCAGGCCGTATTTGTCAGTGACGCCCTTGAGGTAGTCGAAGATCTCGGGCTGGAACGACCACATGTGTCGCCAGTCGGGCTTGGGCTCGAACGAGAACGAGTACATGTGCGACGGGATGTCGCAGGCGCAACCCGGATAAGTATTGTCCCGCCACGTGCCGCCGATCTCGTCGGCCTTCTCCAGCATCAGGAACTCAACGTTCTGGCGTTGCAGCGCGATGGCCATGCCGAGGCCGGAGAACCCGGTGCCGATGATCAGCGCCCTGGTGTGCACCGTTTGCTGATCAATGGTGTGATCGGCCGTCTGCTCGGCAACCGTCATCGGTCTCCCCTAATCCTCGGCCGGCGCGTGGCCCCTCCATCGTGGAGCACATCCTGGGAACGCCGGTACCGGGTACTTGCAAGTCTCCGGACCACGCCCGGAGGTGTCAACGCCCCCTTCAAGCGACGGGCTGCTGTTTACGAACCGCGGTGTGAATCGGCTGGTCAGGGTCGATCTGGATGCCCAACAGCTCGGCGGTGCCGTTGATCGCGCCCACCATGATCGTGGTCATGTGCGCGATGAACTGGTCGGCGGGCATGCGGCGCGCGCCGTCCTCGTCGTCGCCCAACCACCAGTCCGTCGCCGACGCCGCGGTGCCGAAGATGGCGTACGCCGCCAGCTCGAAGGCGGCCGGATTCGGCGCCAGGTCCTTGAGCTCCTCGCTGAACATGTCGGCCACCGCCAGCGTGATCTCGCTGCCCCGGTTGACGGTCGTCATCGCGGCGGCCGACTTGTCGGCGAATCGGCCCTGCAACAGGAACCGCACCACGTTCGGGTGATGCTCGACGAGGTCGACGTAGTGCGCGACGCCGCGGCCGACGATCCGGCGTGCCGAGTCGTGTTCCACGTCGATCGACGGAATAATCGCGGCCCACAACATGTCCCGCATCCGCTGACCGATCTCACCGAACATGTCGGACTTGTCGGTGAAGTGGCGGTAGATCTTGGGCTTGGCGGTACCGGCCTCTTCGGCGATCTCACGAACGCTGACATTGGGACCCAGCCGGTCGATGGCGCGGAAGGCGGCGTCGACGATCTCGGCACGCACCTTCTTGCGGTGCTCACGCCAGCGCTCGCTGCGGGCGTCGACCTTGACACCCGGCTCGCCACTCGGCCGTGGCCTGGACCCTCGTCGCACCCGGTCACTCTACCGCTCCGGCCCTGTTGACCAGCTCAGACCAGGCCGCATGCGTTTTCCGGCGGCCCGCGCAGGCCACTCCGTCCGACGAGAGCGGCGGTCGCGGCACGGGTAATATCGCTGCGACAGCCGATCGACGAGACGAGTTTCATGACGCAGCATTACGACCTGGTCATCGCAGGTGGCGGGCCCTCCGGCTCGGCCGCCGCGTGGCAGGCCGCTCAGACCGGCGCCAAGGTGGTGGTCCTCGACAAGGCCGAATTCCCGCGCGACAAACCATGCGGCGACGGCCTGACCGCCCGCGCGGTGAGCTATCTGCAGAAGATGGGGCTCTCCGACGAGGTCGCCACGTTCCACCGCGTCAACCGGGTCACGGTGTTCAGCCCCAGCCAGTGGGAGCTGTCGTTCCCGCGTCGCCCCGGCATGCCCGACCACGGCCACACCGTCAGCCGAACGCACCTGGACACGGTTCTGCTCAAGCACGCCGAATCCGCGGGCGCCGAGGTTCGCCAGGGCGCGGAGGTGTCCGGGCCGATCATCGAGAACGGCCGGGTGATGGGCGTGACACTCAAGAGCGGTGAGAAGGTGCACGGCGACGCGGTCATCGCCGCCGACGGCGCCTACTCCCCCATCAAGCGCGCGCTGAAGATCGATTCGGAGTACAACGGCTACTCGGCGATCGCGATCCGCTCGGAGATGCCGGCCAACCGCCCCGACTCCGACAGCCTCGACATCTACCTGAAGCTGGTCTTCGAGGGTGATCAGCTGCCGGGGTACGGCTGGGTCTTCCCGATGGGCAACGGCGTCTTCAACATCGGGTTGGGCTACGTCAACAGCTACAAGAACTGGCAGTCGATCAACGCGACGCAGTTCCTCGGCGAGTTCCTGCGGACGCTGCCTCGGGAGTGGGACCTACCGCCGATCGAGGAACTCAAGAAGAACAAGAGCGTCCGTGCCTGGCGCCTGCCGATGGGCTTCACCGCGTGGCCGCCGTGGCGCCCGGGCGTCCTCTTCGCTGGCGACTCGCTGGGTGCCGGTAAGCCCGCGTCGGGCGCCGGCATCTCCAAGGCGCTCGAATCCGGCTTGGCCGCAGGCGAATGCGCGGTCGCGGCACTGCTGAACGGCGGGCCCGACGACTTCACGAACTACGCGCAGCGCATGGAGGCGGCGTGGGGCCGGGAGTACCGACGCGGCCGCTACATGCACAAGCTGATCGGACAGCCGAAACTGGCCAACGCCGGGGTGAAGCTCATCGACAACGCGGCGTTCCGTGACCGGATGCTCAAGGCGCTCTACAAGAAGGCCCAGGGCCCGCAGCACACCGTCAAGTAACGCCGCGGGTTCGGCGCGCTACTTGGCGACGACCGTCAGCAGCACCGCCGAGTCCTCGAGGGCGGCGAGGCTGTGACGTTCGTTGGGTATCGGCAGGTAGTCCCCTTCCCTGCCTTCCACCGAGGTGCTCACGCCGTTGAGCTGTACCCGTCCGCGCAACACCAACAGCGTTGCCTCGCCGGGGCTTTCGTGGTCATCCAGGCCGTGGCCGGCGGCCAGCGCCAACACCGTCTGGCGAAGCGTGTGCTCGCGGCCGCCGTACACGGTGTGGCCCGACCGGCCGGCCGTAGCGGCCTTGGCGGCGTCGATCTGTTCGTCGGCGAGGCGTTGCAACGCCAATGCGGTTGACGCGGTCATGAGTTTTCCCTTCTCGTCCCGACACTCAACGTTCGGGGCGCAATACCAAACTGACTTCGCACGAACCGCCGTGCGGGTCCGGCGTCACCGACGCCTGATAGCGGGCGCCGACGGCGTCGGCGTTGTGGTTGACCACCTCTTGAATGAGGCCCTGCTGGATGCCGCGCACGACCTCCGGGGCCGACGAGGCAACCTCGGCCAGCGGGCAGGTGCAGATCTGAACCGTCACCTCGCCGAACGAATTCAGCACCGAACGAACCTGAAAGCCAAGCTCGTTGAGGGTGGCGACCACCATGTCGGCGATCGTGGCCTCGGGCCGCTCGCGGGCCAACCGAACCCGATGCGCCAGGTCCGCGCCGATCCGCAGGGCCCGCTGTTCGCGTTCCTGCGCCGTCCCGCCCAGGTGTTCGGCGAACAGCGACACGATGTCGGCGTAGTCGAACCGAGGCGCCAACTCGTAAGTTAGTCGCGGCCGCCCGGCGCGACCGGCCTTGACCGCGCTGCCCCGTCCGATGACGCCCTGCTCCTCCAGCGTCGTCAGATGGAAGCGCGCTGTGGTGATGTGGATCTGCAGAGCCTCTGCGACCTGCTGAGCGTCGACGGGCTCCGTCGCGTTCTTCAGCAGGCCCAGCACTTTCTGGCGCTGTTGGCCCGCCGCCCGGTCGGGCGGCGCAGCGAGATCGTGGCGCGACACAGACATGGTTCGAGTCTGTCACGACGTGGGCACGACGCCGACGACCGCAACCGCGGTCAGCGCGCGCCGATACCGGTGAAATGTCCTGCGCATACCGATGACCCGCTTACGGGCCGCGGGCCGCACGATCAGATTGCCGACGATCCGCAGGGCGCCGGTGAAGCCCTCGTCGGCCAACACCCGCGCCGGATTCAGCAGCGCCATCTTGGCGTGATCGACGGTCACGACCTCGAAACCGGCCTCGGTCAGCAGCGCCACCCATTCGGCGGTCGTCAGCGGGCGCGCGTTGACCTTGATCGCGCGCGCCATGTCCCGGCGGATCTCGTCCTTGGTGTCCTGAGCGAGATCGTCGGGCTGCAGCCCGAGTTCGTGGATCGCATAGCGGCCGCCCGGTCGCAGAACGCGGAACGCCTCGGCGACGATCGCGCGCTTGTCGCGGTCGCCCTGCATCGTCAGCATGGCCTCGCCGATCACCACATCGGCGCTGTCCGAGGGCAATCCGGTGTCGGCGGCATTGGCCACCACGACCTGACCGTCGACCGGTGCGACGACCGCGCGCACGGTCTCGCTGGTGGCGTCGGTGTCGTCGACGCCGACGTAGGAACGGGGCCGCTGGGCGACGATGTCGGTCGCAGTACGGCCCAGGCCCGGTCCGAGTTCGACGACGTCGGCGCCGCCGATCCCGGCGGCCGCCAGCAGCCGGCTGGTCAGCTCGAGACCGCCGGGCCGCAGCACCCGCTTGCCCAGCCGGGCCAGCAGCCAGTGGCCCGGCAAGTCCGCGTCGGACCGCTGCGCGAGCGGAAGTGATTCTCTACCAGTCATCTTCGAATTGTCCTTCCAATAGCGGCGATCACGAAGATCGCCGTGAAAACCGAGCACGCGTAGAGCAGGGCGCCGTTCTGGCCCCACGGCGGGATGAGCACGGCATCCTGTCCGGTGGCATACACCGCGTTCAGCAACGGCATGAAACGCTGCAGGGTCGCTCCGCTGGGCAGGTAGCCCGCCACGGTCTCGGCCACGAACGCCCACAGCAGGATCCCACCCACCGCCGCCAGCGGCGAGCGGGTGAGGGCCCCGACTCCCACACCCGCCCCCGCCGCGAACAGCGCCAGCAGCGGCACCGTCCACAGGAGTCGCACACCGATTTCGTCGGTCAGCGACACCGGTCCGTAAACCGTCGGCGCGATGAGCGGCAACCCCGCGAGCACCACGACAAGCGTGGCGACGGCCACCAGTGCGCCCAGCGCGCCGTAGAACAGCCACCGGCCGAGCATCACCGACCACCCACGCGGTATGGCCAGCCGCACGTATTCACCGGCGTCGTAACGTGTTTCGGCGGCCTGACCGTCGGCCCCTGCCACGGCCACCAGTGCGACGGTGATCGTGATGACCCAGTAGGCGGCATTCGACGTGGTGACCTGCAGCACCGAAATCTGCCCGGGTATGCGTGCGAAGGACTCGGCGACCCATGCGATGCCGAACGTGATCGCCACCGGAACCAGCACCGCCGCGGGGATCACGACGGTCCACAGCCGACTGGGCCCGCCCGTGCGGACGATCTCGGCGCGCGCGCTGCGCAGCGTCGCGGCGGTCATGCGCACTCCAGCAGCGTCGCCTCGAGCCACTCCCGGGTGTCGGCACCGGTGGGCGCCAACTGCGCCAGTTCACCCGCTGCCTGAATCTGGCCCTGACTGAGCAGCGCGACGTGGTCGGCCGTCAGGGCCACCTCGCCGAGCAGGTGGGTGGCGACGACGACCGTGCGACCGTGTTCGGCGAGCCGACGAACCAGCGAGCGGAACCAGACAATGCCCGGAACGTCGAGCCCGTTGAGCGGTTCGTCGAACAGCAGCGCCTGCGGGTCGCCCAGCAGTGCCCCCGCGATGGCCACCCGCTGACGCATGCCCAGCGACAGCCGGTCGATGCGCTTGGAGCGGAACGCGTGCAGGTCGGTCTCGACCAGTACCGCGTCGAGCCGCGCGTCATCGATCCCGGAAAGCGCTGCGAGCCAGGACAAGTGGCGGTGCACAGTGTGGCGGGGGTTCATGGCCGCCGGACCCAGATGAAACCCGAGCACGCGCGGGTCGTGACCGGGAGGATGGCCACACACCGCGATCGTTCCGCTGTCGGGACGGGTCAACCCGGCGAGCAACCGCAGCAGCGTGGTCTTGCCCGCACCGTTGAGCCCGAGGAGTGCGGCGACAGACCCGGCGGGAAAGGTGACGGTGACGGAGTCGACGGCGCGGTGAGAACCGAACGACTTGGTCAATTCGACGATTTCGATCACGCGGCCATCATTCGAAGTTGCACGGGATCGGCAGGCCGAGAGTCTTGATGCCGTTGCACAGCGACTTGCTCGCGAGCTTCCAGCGGCCGTCGATCCGACGCCATTCGGCCTCGACGCGCACGGTCGGCGACCCCTGCCTGGTGGCGTTGATGATCGCGGTGTGGCGGTCATCGTCGTGGGTCTCGGGACCGGTCACCACGCTGGATCCGCGCGGCGGGCGGAAGAAGCCGACCCGGTAGACCATCTTCGGCACGACGACCGCGCGGCTGCCGCCCTCGAGTTGCGCGGCCTTGACCGCGTCCGGTGCGGGCGTGGCGACCAGTAACCGGATCTGCTGGTCGAGTTCCTCCAGCGACGGCACCTCGGAGGTGATCGCGAACTCGTGGTCCGCAGCCGGCAACTCGTGCTCCGGGCCGGGCTGGGCTTGCGCGGCCGGAGCGAACGAGGCGGCGGCGACCATCGTCGCCGCGAAAACGCACAGGCGCCTGAGCATCGACCGCTCTCCTATTTAGAGGAAATGTTTCCGGTTAATGTAGACGTCAATAAAAGCTGAGGCAAGCCTTACCTGCTTTCACCCGGCCATCCTCGCGCCGAGCGCGCGGTTGGTACACCTCGACCTGGGCTTTTGCGTACAGAAGCGTGCGCTCGGCGATCGGCCCCCTACACCCCTAACGCCGCCGCGGCGCCATCCCTGATCGGGACGCGTCGGGTCGCGGTGCGCGCCCCGTTCCGCAAGAAAGTCCGCGGCAGCACGCTCTACGCCATGAACCTGACACGACTTCTGGCAACCACCGCGGCGACGGTCGGCGTGGCGATCGGGCTGGCCGCGGCCGCCGGCGCCGCCCCGGTCAGCGACGACTTCTGGGAGTGTGCAGCCGACCACCAGGACACCGACGGTCTTGGCGTCTACTGCGTGTTCTACGGCGGCGACTACGACGAGAGAACCGGCGAATGCTGGATCGACCACGAGGCGAAGCCAGAGGAGGCCGAACACGGCCCCGGCGTTCCGCCGAAGCACCCGGTGCTGACGCGGGTGGACCGCCTGCCCGTCTTCGCGGTGGGCTAGTGGCGCCCGCCGAGGGTCGGCTCAGCCGACACTCGGCGTGGCGGCCCTACAGCATGCAGCTGACGCAACCCTCGACTTCGGTTCCCTCCAAAGCCATTTGGCGCAACCGAATGTAGTAGAGCGTCTTGATGCCCTTGCGCCAGGCGTAGATCTGCGCCTTGTTCACATCGCGCGTGGTGGCCGTGTCCTTGAAGAACAACGTCAGGCTCAGGCCCTGGTCCACGTGCTGGGTGGCCGCGGCGTAGGTGTCGATGACCTTCTCGTACCCGATCTCGTACGCGTCCTGGAAGTACTCCAGGTTGTCGTTGGTCATGTAGGGCGCCGGATAGTAGACGCGACCGATCTTGCCTTCCTTGCGGATCTCGACCTTGCTGGCAATCGGGTGGATCGAGCTGGTCGAGTGGTTGATGTAGCTGATCGAGCCGGTCGGCGGCACCGCCTGCAGGTTCTGGTTGTAGATGCCGTGCTGCTGCACCGACTCCTTCAGCCGCTTCCAGTCCTCCTGATCGGGGATCCGAATGTCGGCATCGGCGAAGAGCTGACGGACCTTGTCGGTCTTGGGCTCCCACACCTGCTCGGTGTACTTGTCGAAGAACTCGCCGGTGGCGTACTTGGACTTCTCGAAGCCCTTGAACGCCGTACCCCGCTCGATCGCAATGCGATTCGATGCCCGCAGCGCGTGATAGAGCACCGTGTAGAAGTAGATGTTGGTGAAGTCGACACCCTCTTCGGACCCGTAGAAGATCCGCTCACGCGCCAGATACCCGTGCAGGTTCATCTGCCCGAGGCCGATCGCGTGAGAGTCGTTGTTGCCCTGCTCGATCGACGGCACCGAGGTGATGCTCGTCTGGTCGCTCACCGCGGTCAGTGCCCGGATGGCCACCTCGACCGTCTGGGCGAAGTCCGGCGAGTCCATCGCCTTGGCGATGTTGAGCGAACCCAGGTTGCAGGAGATGTCCTTGCCGACTTTCTTGTAGGACAGGTCGTCGTTGAACTCCGACGGCGTGGAGACCTGCAGGATCTCCGAGCACAGGTTGGAGTGGGTGATCTTTCCGTCGATCGGGTTGGCCCGGTTTACCGTGTCCTCGAACATGATGTACGGGTAGCCCGACTCGAACTGCAACTCGGCCAACGTCTGGAAGAACTCGCGGGCCTTGATCTTGGTCTTGCGGATCCGGCTGTCGTCGACCATCTCGTAGTACTTCTCGGTCACCGAGATGTCGGCGAACGGCAGGCCGTAGACGCGCTCGACGTCGTACGGCGAGAACAGGTACATGTCCTCGTTCTTCTTGGCCAGCTCGAACGTGATGTCCGGAATCACCACGCCCAGGCTCAGCGTCTTGATCCGGATCTTCTCGTCGGCGTTCTCGCGCTTGGTGTCGAGGAACCGGTAGATGTCGGGATGGTGCGCGTGCAGGTACACCGCACCGGCACCTTGACGGGCACCGAGCTGGTTGGCGTACGAGAACGAGTCCTCGAGCAGTTTCATGATGGGAATGACGCCCGAGCTCTGGTTCTCGATGTTCTTGATCGGGGCGCCGTGCTCACGAATGTTGCTCAGCAGCAAGGCGACTCCACCACCGCGCTTGGACAGCTGCAGTGCGGAGTTGATGGAGCGGCCGATCGACTCCATGTTGTCCTCGATGCGCAGCAGGAAGCAGGACACCGGCTCGCCGCGCTGCTTCTTGCCCGAGTTGAGGAACGTCGGGGTGGCCGGCTGGAACCGGCCGTCGATGATCTCGTCGACCAGCTTCTCGGCCAGCGTGGTGTCACCGGCGGCGAGCGTGAGGGCCACCATCACCACACGGTCCTCGAAACGCTCCAGGTACCGCTTACCGTCGAAGGTCTTCAGCGTGTAGGAGGTGTAGTACTTGAACGCGCCGAGGAACGTCGGAAACCGGAACTTCTTGGCGTACGCGCGATCCAGCAGCGTCTTGACGAAGTTGCGCGAGTACTGGTCGAGCACCTCGCGCTCGTAGTACTCCTTCTGGATCAGGTAGTCGAGCTTCTCGTCCTGATTGTGGAAGAAAACCGTGTTCTGGTTGACGTGCTGCAGGAAGTACTCGCGCGCGGCCAGCACATCCTTGTCGAACTGAATCTTGCCGTCGGCGTCGTACAGATTCAGCATCGCGTTGAGCGCGTGATAATCCGTCTCGCCCGGCAGCGTGGCCGGCGCGGACGTTACAGGCTCTGCAGCTGTGACGGTTGGTGACACGTCTGGTCCTTCCAAAACTCTTCCAGACCCGATCGGACGGCGTCGACGTCGTCCGGGGTTCCCATCAGTTCGAAGCGATACAGGTACGGAACGCCGCACTTGCGGGACACGACATTGCCCGCGTAGGCGAACTCGGCGCCGAAGTTGTTGTTGCCCGCGGCGATGACGCCGCGGATCAACGACCGGTTGTGTTCATTGTTGAGAAACGCGATGACCTGCTTGGGCACATAGCCACCGTCGTTGATGTCCGGTGTGGCCCGCCCACCGCCGTAGGTGGGCAGCACCAGCACGTAGGGCTGGTCGACCTCGATTCGCCCGTGCAGTGGAATCCGGATCGCGGGCTGTCCCAGCTTCTGGACGAAACGATGGGTGTTCTCCGAGACGCTGGAGAAGTAGACGAGGTTGCTCACGACTACCCCCTTTCTGCCCGTCCGAGTACCCCTAAGCCGTCGCCGCGACCGCTCCGGCTCCGAGCGCCTTGATGCGGTCGGGCCGGAAGCCCGACCAGTGCTCGTTGCCGACCACGACGACCGGGGCCTGCAGGTAACCGAGTGCCATCACGTAATCGCGGGCTTCGCTGTCGAGGCTGATGTCGACGGTCTCGTAGGCGAGGCCCTGCTTGTCCAACGCCTTGTAGGTGGCGTTGCACTGCACGCAAGCGGGCTTGGTGTACACGGTGATCGAGTGCTGAGTCATCGGGGTACGGCTCCTATGCGAACGAGGGGACTGGCAACTGGTCGAACACTTCATCTCGCCGAGATTCATCGAATATCAGCAGCCCGGAGACCCTGGAAATTCCTGCCGTCCGGGGCCACCGGCGGTGTGTCTGTGACGCCCAGACAACCGGGATCGGGGGCTCCGGCCGGCCCTCGGAAGGCTTGGGAACCGTGGGGCCTGTCGGTGTTCGAAACACTACACCTAGTGTCCGACATTGCGAAGGAATACCAGATGTTCTGAATAACAATCTTGGAATTCCCAGGTCGTAAGCTTTTCGCCGCGCCTCCCGTCGGCGTGTCGCACGTCACACTTGCGGCGTGTCGCGTGAGGGGCACTAGATATAGCAGTCCGCACCGACAACGGGCCGGGACACCCGGATCGGACAGCAAAGCCGCCGGCGGGTCGTTCGACCGAGCCGACGGCCTGCGAATATGAAGTCCTCAGCCGACCTCGGCCGCCAACTTGCCGATGACATCGCGCAGGTTCGCGGCGACCTCGGCGTTCTCCCGCGGGTGCTTTCCGTCGAACGTCTTGCTCGGCACCGACAAGGTGAGGTCCTCGACGACCCGCGGCCCCGCGATGCCGAAGCTCTTGCGCGTGTCGTCATGCGCCCACTGGCCGCCGTACCGCCCGAGCGCCGCGCCGACGACGGCAAACGGCTTGTCCTTGAGCGCGCTGTTGCCGTAGGGGCGCGACAGCCAGTCGATCGCGTTCTTGAGCACACCCGGGATGCTGCCGTTGTACTCGGGCGTGACGACCAGCGCGGCATCCGCATCGGCCGCGGCCTGGCGCAACGCCACCACCGGTTCGGCGACGTCCTCGTTGTCGATGTCCTCGTTGTAGAACGGCAGCT
>NZ_LZJE01000012.1:0-14193 GCF_001666865.1 Mycobacterium sp. E136 | reverse complement strand
AGACTCGCGAGCGCGCGGATTCACCGCCGACCTTGGCGACGATGTCCTTGAACCGCTGACGGTCCTCGCCGCGCTGGATGGCCTCGAAGTCCGCGCCGATCAGTTCCACGCCGTGCTTGGCCAGCGCCCCCGACTCCGACAGCGCCACCGCGGTGTTCAGCGCCGTCTGCCCGCCCAGCGTGGCGAGCAGGCCGTCGATCTTGTTGCCGCGCTCGGCCTGCTGCACGATTACCCGTTCGACGAACTCCGGTGTGATGGGCTCGACGTAGGTGTGGTCGGCGTACTCGGGGTCGGTCATGATCGTCGCCGGGTTGGAGTTGATCAGGCTGACCTGCAGCCCCTCGGCGCGCAACACCCGACACGCCTGGGTTCCGGAGTAGTCGAACTCCGCGGCCTGCCCGATCACGATCGGCCCGGAGCCGATCACCAGGATGTGGTTGAGGTCGCTGCGCTTAGGCATCGACGCCCCTGTCCCGCGAAACTGCGCGCAAATCGGGCCTCACTTGTTCTCCCCTGCCATCAGGTCGATGAACTGATCGAACAGATAGTTCGCGTCGTGCGGGCCCGCCGCTGCCTCCGGGTGGTACTGCACCGAAAACGCCAGTCCGGTGACGAGTTTGATGCCTTCGACCACACCGTCGTTGGCGCACGTGTGGCTGACGACCGCCTCGCCGAACGGGGTGTCGAAGCGCTCCCCCGCCTCGCCCTCGAGGGCGAATCCGTGGTTCTGCGCGGTGATCGCGACGCTGCCGGTCTGGTGGTCGATCACCGGAACATTGATGCCGCGGTGGCCGAACACCATCTTGTACGTCGAGCGCCCGAGTGCCCTTCCCAGGATCTGGTTGCCGAAGCAGATGCCGAACAGCGGAATTCCCGCGCCGAGCGCCTCCTGGGTGACGGCGACGATGTGGTCGGCGGTGGCGGGATCGCCGGGGCCGTTGGACAGGAATACCCCGTCCGGCTTGAGATCGGCGATCTGCTCGAAGCTCGCCGACGCGGGCAGCACATGGCTGCGGATGCCGCGCTTCGCGAAGTTGCGCGGGGTGTTCGTCTTGATACCGAGGTCGATCGCGGCCACCGTGAACCGTTGCTGCCCTTCGGGTTCCACCACGTAGACGGCATCGGTACTGACCTCCCCCGCGAGATTGGCGCCGAGCATGCTGGGCTGATTGCGCACCCGCTCGAGCAGTTCGTCGAGATCGGCGAGCGCCGGACCGGAGAACAACCCGGCCTTCATCGACCCGCGGCTGCGCAGATGGCGCACCACCGCGCGGGTGTCGATGCCCGCGATACCGACGATGCCCTGGCGTTCGAGTTCCTCGTCCAGCGTGGACGTGGCCCGCCAGTTCGAGGCCCGCGGCGAGGGGTCACGCACCGCGTATCCGGCGACCCAGATCTTGTCGCCGCGGCTCTCTGCGTCCTCGCGGTTCCATCCGGTGTTGCCGATCTGCGGTGCCGTCGCGATCACGATCTGCCCGTGGTAGCTCGGATCGGTCAGCGTCTCCTGGTAACCCGACATGCCGGTGGAGAACACCGCTTCGCCGAGCGACTGACCGATCGCACCGAACGTCGTGCCGGTGAAGACCCGGCCGTCCTCGAGCACCAGAAGTGCCTTGTCGGTTCCCGTCACGCCGCCTCCTGCTCCACCCAGTGCGAGTACTCGCGACGGTCGTTGGCGCGGAACCCGGTGTCGATCTCGGTGCCCGACGGTAGCCGCCACCGGATCGCGAGAATGCCTTCGTGCGTCATCGCCTTGCCGGTGATCCCCCGCTCGGTGCGGATCTGGGTGATCGACTCGTCGGGGATCCAGATCGGCAAGGCGCCACTGCGCTGCAACATGATTCCTTCGGGGTAGCGGGTCAGCACGGCCTTGGTGCGGAAACCGAGGTCACCGACCACGATGCGGTTGTTCCAGTCGGGAGCGAGCGTGCTGCCGACGTACAACCCCTTGGTGGGCGGCACGATGGCCGGCCCGACGATGTCGGGAAGCGGCGGCAGCGTGCCGATGATCTCGGCCTGGCGCTCCGCGCGGCGGCGCCATCCGCGGATCATCGCCTGGATCAGAACCGCGATCAACACGGCCACGACGGCGGCCATGATCAACGATCCGACGAGCGTGCCGGTGTTCACGCGGGGCACTTCCCATCCCGCGCGGTGACCTTGCCGCGCAACAGCGTCAGCGTCACGACCGCCGGCAGTTCGAGCGCCTCATAGGGCGTGTTGGCCGAGCGGCTGGCCAGCGCGGAACCTTCCACGGTCCACGTCGCGTCGGGGTCGACCACGGTCAGGTTGGCGGGCTCGCCGACCTCCAGCGGGCGGCCCTGATCGGGCAGACCGACGATCTCGGCGGGCCGCTCGCTCATCACCCGCGCGACGTCGCGCCACGTCAGCAACCCCGGGCGCACCATCGTCTCGGCCACCACCGACAGCGCGGTCTGCAGTCCGAGCATGCCGGGACGTGCGACGGAGAACTCGCAGCATTTCTCGTGCTCGGCGTGCGGTGCGTGATCGGTGGCCACACAATCGATGATCCCGTCCGCCAGCGCCTGCCGCAGTGCCCGAGCGTCCGAGGTCTCCCGCAGCGGCGGGTTCACCCGGTAGCGCCCGTCGTACGTGGCCAGCCGTTCGTCGTCGAGCAGCAGATGGTGCGGGGTCACCTCGGCCGTGATCGAGATGCCCTGTGACTTCGCCCACCGCACGATCTCGACGGTGCCCGCGGTGGACGCGTGGCAAACGTGCACTCGCGCCCCGGCGTCTCGGGCCAGCAGCGCATCGCGCGCGACGATCGACTCCTCGGCCGCCCGCGGCCACCCGGCCAGCCCGAGCCTCGCCGCGTTGGGACCCTCGTGGGCTACCGCGCCGACGGTGAGCCGTGGCTCTTCGGCGTGCTGGGCGATCAGTACGCCGAGTCCCGTCGCATATTCCAGCGCGCGGCGCATGATCAACGGATCGTGCACGCAGATGCCGTCGTCGGAGAACATCCGCACCTGGGCGGCGCCGCCGGCCATCATGCCCATCTCGGTGAGCTGCGCACCCGCCAGGCCGACGGTCACCGCACCGACGGGATGCACGTCGACCAGGCCGACCTGCTGCCCTCGCTGCCAGACGTGGTCGGTCACGACGGGGCTGTCGGCGACGGGGTTGGTGTTGGCCATCGCGAACACCGCGGTGTACCCGCCCAAAGCCGCTGCCGCCGAACCGGTTTCGATGTCTTCGGCGTACTCGCGGCCGGGCTCGCGCAAGTGGGTGTGCAGGTCGACGAATCCCGGCAGCAGCACCTGGCCGGTGGCGTCGACGACGTCGGCATCGTCGGGAATCCGAAGATCGGCACCGATCTCGGCGATCTGCCCGTCGCTCGTCAGCACGTCGACGGGATCGCCCTCGCCGTAGAGACGGACACCTCGCATCAACACGCTCATACGCTGATCGCTTCTTTCTCGGCGCCCACCAGCAGGTGGAAGAGCACCGCCATCCGGATGTGCACGCCGTTGGAGACCTGTTGCAGCACCGCCGATTGCGATGAGTCGGCGACCGAGAACGCGATCTCCATACCGCGGACCATCGGCCCCGGATGCAGCACCACCGCGTTGCCCGACAGCAGCGCCTGGCGCTTCTCGGACAGGCCGTAGAGCACCGAGTACTCCCTGGCCGACGGGAAGAAGCCGCCGTTCATGCGCTCGGCCTGCACCCGCAGCATCAGCACGGCGTCGGCCAGCGGCAGTTCGGCGTCGAGGTCGTGCGACACCGTGACCGGCCAGTCGGCGACCCCGACGGGCAGCAGCGTCGGCGGCGCCACCAGCACCACCTCCGCGCCCAGGGTGTGCAGCAGCAGCACGTTCGAGCGGGCCACCCGACTGTGCAGGACGTCACCGACGATGACGACCCGCTTGCCCTCGATGTCGCCCAGCCGCTGGCGGATGGTGAGCGCGTCGAGCAGCGCCTGGGTGGGGTGCTCGTGGGTGCCGTCGCCGGCGTTGATGACCGCCGGGCCGTGTCCGCCCTCGGTGGCCGTCCACTCGGCCAGCTGCTGCGGCGCGCCCGAGGAGGGATGGCGCAGGATCAGCGCGTCGGCACCCGCGGCCCGCAGCGTCAGTGCGGTGTCGCGCAGCGACTCGCCCTTGGACACCGACGATCCCGAGGCGCTGACGTTGATCACGTCGGCGCTCATCCACTTGCCCGCGACCTCGAACGAGACCCGGGTGCGGGTGGAGTTCTCGTAGAACATCGTGATGATCGTGCGCCCGCGCAGCGTGGGGAGTTTCTTGACCTCGCGGCCGAGCAGCGCCTGGCTGAACCGGTCGGCGTTGTCGAGGATCGCCAGCGCGTCGTCGCGCGACAGATCCGCCGCCGAGAGCAGATGCTTCACCTGATGGGACCTCCGTACGGCGCAATGGACACCCCGTCGTGACCATCGTCTTCGGCTAGCCGGACCTTCACGTTCTCGCTACGGGACGTGGGCACGTTCTTGCCCACGTAGTCGGCGCGCAGCGGCAACTCCCGGTGGCCGCGGTCGACGAGCACCGCCAGCTGCACCGCCTTCGGTCGGCCGATGTCGCGCAGGGCGTCCAGCGCCGCGCGGACCGAGCGGCCGGTGTAGAGCACGTCGTCGACGAGGATGACGAGGGACTGGTCGATGCCGCCCTCCGGGATCGACGTCTCCTCCAGGGCGCGGGGCGGCTTGAAGTCCAGGTCGTCGCGGTACAGCGTGTTGTCCAACGCGCCGTGCTGGATGACGACGCCGGAGAACTCCTTGATCTTCTCCGCGAGCCGGGTGGCCAACGTCACTCCCCGAGTGGGGATCCCGAGCAACACAACGCGGGGAGCATCGGAACCGTCGAGTGCGGTCTTCTCGATGATCTGATGGGCGATGCGGGAAATGGTGCGGCCGACGTCCGCTGCGGACATCAGCTCCCGGTCGGTGCCCGACGAGCCTGACTGCGCGCCCAAGCGACTCTGACCTCCTTCTCCGCCTCTCTGGACGGCTCTTTAAAGGACGTCGAAACTGCCGGGAAGCTTAGCATCCGCGCGGGCGTGCTCTCCCTCAGTAGGCTTGCCGCGATGAAACTCGACGGCAACTCCGCGTCCATTCGCGAGGCAATCGACGCCGGACTCCTCGCCGGAGCGGTGACCCTGGTGTGGCACGCCGGTGAGGTACTTCAGGTCAACGAGTTGGGGCACCGCGACGTCGACGCCGGGCTGCCGATGCAGCGCGACACGATCTTCCGCATCGCCTCGATGACCAAACCGGTGACGGTCGCGGCCGCGATGAGCCTCCTCGAGGAGGGCCGCTTTTCGCTGAACGACCCGGTCACGACGTGGCTGCCCGAACTCGCCGACCTGCAGGTGCTTCTCGATCCGCAGGGCGATCTCGACAACACGACGCCGGCCCGCCGCCTCATCACCTTCGACGACCTGATGACGCACCGCAGCGGTCTGGCCTACGCGTTCTTGGTGCTGGGCCCGTTGGGCCGCGCGTACGGCCGGATGTCGTTCCGCCAGGATCAGGACCGCTGGCTGACCGAGCTGGCCAAACTTCCGCTGGCGCACCAGCCCGGCGAGCGGCTCACCTACAGCCACGCCACCGACGTTCTGGGCATCGCGCTCTCGCGCATCGAGGGCAAGCCTCTCTCCGACATTCTGCGCGAACGGATCTTCGAGCCGTTGCAGATGCCCGACACCGGATTCTCCGTGGGCACGTCGCGACGGCACCGCGCCGCCACGATGTACAAGCTCGACAAGAACAACACCCTGCAGCACGACGTGATGGGTCCCGCGCCGATCACCGATCCGCCGTTCTGCGCGGGCGGCGCCGGGTTGTGGTCGACCGTCGACGACTACCTGCGCTTCGCGCGGATGCTGTTGGCCGGCGGCACGCTCGACGGAGTGCGCGTGCTGTCCGAGGAGTCGGTGCGGCTGATGCGCACCGACCGGTTGACCGACGAGCAGAAGCGACAGAACTTCCTCGGCGCACCGTTCTGGGTGGGCCGCGGCTTTGGGCTGAACCTGTCGGTGGTCACCGACCCGGCGAAGTCGCGTCCGCTGTTCGGGCCCGGCGGGGTGGGCACGTTCAGTTGGCCGGGCGCATACGGCACCTGGTGGCAGGCCGACCCGTCGGCGGATCTGATCCTGATCTACCTGATCCAGAACCTTCCCGACCTCAACGTCGACGCGGCCGCCATCGCGGGCAACACGTCGCTGGCCAAACTACAGAGCGCGCAGCCGAAATTCGTCCGCCGGACTTACCAGGCACTAGACATCTGAGCGTTTAGTCTGACGGCATGAATCAGCCGACCGTCCTGATCAGTGGCGCCGGTATCGCCGGACCGTCCTTGGCGTTCTGGTTGAGCCGCAACGGTTATCGCGTTGTGGTCGTCGAGATCTCACCCGGCATCCGGCCCGGCGGCCAGACCGTGGATCTGCGGGGCGCGGGCGGCGATGTCATCGAGCGGATGGGATTGATCGACCGGATGCGGGCCCGCGCGCTCGAGCAGCGGGGCGCGGCGTGGGTCCGTTCGGACGGCAGCCGACGCGCCGAGATGCCGGTGACGGCGTTCGACGGCAACGGTCTGGTGTCCAAGCTCGAAATCCTGCGCGGCGACCTGGTGGACGTGTTGTATCAGGTCACCGGGGATTCGGTCGAATACCGGTTCGGACAGCGCATTTCGGAACTGCGTGACGTCGACGACGGCGTTGAGGCGACGCTGTCCGACGGGACCGTGCTGCACGCCGACCTCGTCGTCGGCGCCGACGGCCCGCACTCGGCGGTACGCCGCCTGGCCTTCGGCCCCGAAGAGAAGTTCGCCAAGCCGATCGGCGGCTACAACGCGTGGTTCTCGGCACCCGACAGCGTCGGACTCGACGGCTGGTACCTGCTGTATCAGGCCTCCGGCGGGCTCAATGCGTCGATGCGTCCCTCCCACGACCCCGCGATCGCCAAGGCCGGTCTGGCATTTCGGTCCGAACCGCTCGAGTACGACCGGCACGACCTCGACCAGCAGCGCCGCATTCTGGCCGAGCGATTCGCCGGCGCGGGATGGGAGTGCGACGCACTGCTGGTCGCGGCCGAGAAAGCCGACGACTTCTACTTCGACTCCTTCATCCAGATCCACATGCCGTCCTGGTCGGCGGGACGCGTCACGCTGGTCGGCGACGCCGGATACTGCGCTTCGCCGCTGTCCGGCATGGGCACGAGCCTGGCTCGGGTCGGCGCCTACCTGCTCGCGGGCGAGTTGGGTCCCACGGATTCGCTTCAGCCTGAAGGTATTCCAACGGCGCTGGCCCGATACGAGACCCGCATGCGCCCGTATGTGGACACCTGCCAGAAACTGAACAACACCATCGACCGGTACGCGCCCAGCACGGCCTCCGACATCGCGATCAACGCCGCGGTGATGAAGTGGATGCAGCGCTGGCCGTTTCGGCCGCTGGCCGCGCGGCTGTGGTTCACGACGGCCGATTCGATCGAACTGCCGGACTATCCGGCCAAGTCCGTCTCGTAACCCGCACGCACCAGCGCCTGACGGGCATAGGCGCGCACGTCGGCGTCGCCGTCCTTGAGCGCTATCTCCAACGCATCCCGCGCAGCCTGTTCCGAGGCCGCCCACCGGGTCAGGCTGAGCACGGCGGCCTTGCGCACGTCGAGGTGCTGATCGCTCAGCGCCCGCGACAGCGTCGGGACCGCGACGGCGGGCGCCGCGCCCGCCAGAGCCCGGGCCGCGCCCTCGCGCACCTGCCAGGCCGGCGCGGTGAGCGCCTCGCGCACACCGGGCTCGTCGTCGTCACCGCATCCGACCGCACCGAGCGCCGACAGCGCGGCCGCCCGCACCAGCGGATCGGTGTCGGCCACCAGGCGGCGCACGGTCTGCGCGCCGGTTCCGAGCGTCGCCAGACCGTTGGCCGCCGCGATGCGCACCTCGCGGTTGTCGTCGCCCGCGGCCGCGGCGACGCCGTCGGCGTCGTCGACCGACACCAGGGCTCGCACGGCCTCGATCCGCACCCGGTGGTCGACGTCGTCGAGTGCCCGGCGGTACGCCTGCTGGTTGCCAACACGACGCGCCGACAGAACGTAGATGGCCACCGCCCGCACTTCGGGATCCGCCGACTCGGCATGCGGAGCAACATGTTCCGGCCCGGTGAGCACCTCGACGAGCTCTCGCGCACCGTCGGCGGCCACACGCCGGACGCCGGAATCGGCATCATCCAGCGCGGCGATCAGCGGTGCCTCGTATCCGTCGGGCAGATGTTCGACGAGGGTGGCGACCGCGGTGCGGCGCACCCCGGCGTCGGCGTCGGCGAGGAATTCGGCGAGTTCCGGCACGGACGGCAACTCCAGCGCGAGCACCGCGGCGATGCGCGGTGACGGGGGCTCGGCGGGCGTGGTCGAGCGGATACGGGAGGCAGCGTCGACCGGTGCGCGGCCGATGGCCATCGTGGGCTGTTCGACGTGGGTGACCGGATCGTCGGAGGGCAGGTGCTCCAGATCGGGCACCGCGACGAAATACGGTGCAACGGGCCGTTTGACGAAGGTCATGGACCCGTCGGACTCCTTGCGCAGGTTGAGGTGGTACCGCCAGCCTTCGTCGTCTCGCTGCGGCAGGTCGGCGCGGTCGTGGTACAGGCCCCACCGCGATTCGGTGCGCGTCAACGACGAACGCGCCGCCATCTCGGCGCAGTCGCGGATGAAGGACACTTCGACCGCGCGCATCAGCTCGTGCGGAGTGGTCGCGCCGATCTCGGAGATCTCGTCGCGCATGCGCTCGAACGTCTCGATGGCGATCGACAGCTTGGTCGCCGTCTTCGGCGGCGCCACATAGTCGTTGACGAACCGGCGCAACTTGTACTCGACCTGCGGCTGCGGCGGGCCCTCGGGATGGCGCAGCGGGCGGTAGACGAGTTCGTGCGCCTCCCGCAGCTGGTCCTCGGGCAGGGCGGCGGGCGCGGTGACGTCCTGCAGCGTCGACGCCGCGTGCTCGCCGGCGAGGTCGCCGTAGACGAACGCGCCGATCATGTAGTTGTGCGGCACACACGCCAGGTCGCCCGCCGCATACAGGCTCGGCACGGTCGTTCGGGCGTGCTCGTCGACCCACACACCGGACGCCGAATGCCCGCTACACAAGCCGATTTCGGAGATGTGCATCTCGATGTCGTGGGTGCGGTAGTCGTGCCCGCGGTTGGCGTGGAACGTGCCCCGGGTCGGTCGCTCGGTGGTGTGCAGGATGTTCTCAAGAGCGGTCAGCGTCTCGTCGGGCAGGTGCGAGACCTTGAGGTAGATGGGCCCGCGGGCCGATTCGATCTCACGCTTCACCTCGGCCATCATCTGGCCCGACCAGTAGTCGGAGTCGACGAACCGCTCCCCCAACGCGTTGACCTGGTATCCGCCGAACGGATTGGCCACATAGGCGCACGCCGGCCCGTTGTAGTCCTTGATCAACGGATTGACCTGGAAGCATTCGATTCCGGAGAGCTCCGCTCCGGCGTGGTAAGCCATCGAGTAACCGTCACCGGCGTTGGTGGGGTTCTCGTAGGTGCCGTACAGATAGCCCGACGCGGGTAGTCCCAGCCGTCCGCACGCACCGGTCGCCAGGATCACCGCCTTGGCCGCGACCGCGGCGAATTCGCCGGTGCGCGAGTTCAACGCGGCGGCGCCGACGGCGCGGCCGGTGTCGTCGGTGAGCACCCGCACCGGCATCAGCCGATTCTCGATACGGATCTTCTCGCGCATCGACCGCTGGCGCAGCACCCGATACAGCGCCTTCTTGACGTCCTTGCCCTCGGGCATGGGCAGGACGTAGGAGCCGGACCGGTGCACCCGGCGGACGGCGTACTCGCCGTGCTCGTCCTTCTCGAACTTCACGCCGTAGCGTTCCAGGCGCTGCACCATCGCGAATCCGCGGGTGGCCGTCTGATAGATGGTGCGCTGGTTGACGATTCCGTCGTTGGCGCGGGTGATCTCGGCGACGTAGTCCTCGGGTTTCGCCTTGCCGGGGATCACGGCGTTGTTCACACCGTCCATCCCCATCGCCAGCGCCCCGGAATGCCGGACGTGCGCCTTCTCCAGGAGCAGCACCTGCGCGCCGCGTTCGGCGGCGGTCAGCGCGGCCATCGTGCCCGCGGTGCCTCCGCCGATCACCAGCACGTCACAGTCGAGCCGAGCGGTGTCGGCGAGTTCAGGAATGTTCATGATGGATGATAAAGGGCAGCAATGATTTCGGTACGGGGCTCGTGGCGGTCGGCATCGGCGACGCGGGGCTGCGGGACGTCGACCCGCGCGCGGAGCGGTTGACCGGCCCGGCCGAGCACCGCGACGCGGTCGCCGAGTATCAGCGCCTCGTCGACGTCGTGGGTGACGAACACGATGGTGGTCGGGTGCGCCTGCCACGTCTGAATCAGCAACCGCTGCATCGCCGCCCGGGTCTGGGTGTCCAGTGCCGCGAACGGCTCGTCCATCATCACCGCCCGCGGGGCACCCGCCAGCCCGCGTGCGAGCTGCACACGTTGACGCATGCCGCCCGACAGGCTCTTGGGAAGATAGTCGGCGAACCCTGTCAGGCCCACCTCGCCGATCCACCGCTCGGCACGCTCACGTCGCCCGGCCCGCGGCATCCCGCGCAGTTGCAGCGCCAGCTCGATGTTGGAACGCACTGTGCGCCAGGGCAACAGCGCACTGTCCTGGAACACCATCCCCCGGTCGCGCGATGTGGTCGCAACCTCGTCGCCGTCGGCGAGCACCCGGCCGGCATCCGGTCGCAGCAGGCCCGTCAGCGCGCGCAGCACCGTCGACTTGCCGCATCCCGACGGACCGGTGAGCACCAGGATCTCCCCCGGGCGTACATCGAGGCTCAAGCCGTCGACGACGGGTGCGCCGGTGTAGGACAGCCGCACATCGTCGAGTTCGAGTCGCATGCCCCGGAGGGTTTCGGGCGCGATCGTGGCGGTGGTCATCGGACGTTCTCCTCTGCGCGGGGCAGCCAGCGGGTGGCGTGCCTGCCGATCAGTTCGACCGCGGCGGCGGTGGTGAAGGCCAGCACCCCGATCGTGATGATGCCGACGAACACGTCGGAGTAGTTGAGCACCGTATACGCCTGCCACGTCCGGTATCCGACGCCGAGTCGGCCGGAGATCATCTCCGCGGAGATCACACAGATCCACGCCACGCCCATACCGACCGACAGACCGCCGAACAGTCCCGGCAGGATTCCCGGTAACACGACCCGCCGCAACACATCGACGCGTCCGCCGCCCAGCGTGCGCACCGAGTCCTCCCAAATGGTCGGCAGCGCGCGCACCGCGTGCCGGGTGCTCACCATGATCGGGAAGTAGGCCGCGAGGAACGTGATGAACACGATGCCGGCCTCGTCGGTGGGGAACAACAGGATCGCGACCGGCACCATGGCGATCGCCGGTATCGGGCGAGCGAGCTCGGTGAGCGGCCCGAAGACATCGGCGAACGCCGTCGACCGGCCGAGCAGAATGCCGGTGACGACACCGACGAGCGCCGCGAGCCCGAACCCGGTCAGGATCCGGATCAGCGACTGCCCCAGGTCGAGCCAGTACTCCGGGGTGCCCAGCCGATGGGTGAGCGCGGTGGCGATCTCGGTCACCGTCGGCAGGGTGTCGAAGCGCAACCACAGTCGAACGTCGTTGGCCGTCAACAGCTGCCAGAGGCCCACCGCCGCGACGACCGATGCCACCCGTACCGACCGGCGCCGCCACACCACGGACTTCCTGTCCCGCACCGGCGCGGCCTCGGCCTGCACCGGGGATTCGATCACCTCGGCGACCGTCGTCATGCCGCACCTGCCAACGCCTGCTCGTAGTCGACCGGCGCGCTGCCGGGGTGCGCGGCGATGAACCGCTGCGCGCCACCGGGAGTGGCGAACGGCCGGTAGTCCGCGCCGTCCTTCACCCAGATCGCCTTGTCGGCGAACCAGCGGGTACCGAACTCGGTGTCGGGGACATAGGCGGCGCGAATCGTCGCGCCGCGGGCGGTGGCATCGCGGACCGCTTTCAGCAGGCAGGCCGGCGTCGCCGCGGGCTGGGTGGTGTCGGCGCCGTCCACCCACAGCTCACCGGCCTGCGCCGGGTCGGTCACCGCGGTGTTGCAAACCGGGTCGGTGCCGGTGACCAGCGACGGGTTCGCGGTGTCCGCCAAGGCCTTGTCGTAGTCGAGCCCGCGTACCTGAAACGCCGCGCGCAGCGGGGCGTCTTCGACGAAGCCCGGTACGTCGAGGTCGGCGAAGTTGTCGATCGACTTCAGGTACGGCACATCGCCTTCGAGCGCTTCGATCAGAGACGGCTTGAGTGTGGTGTCGAACGACGTGCCACCGGGCCCGTTGTAGAGGTAGACCACTTCCTGCGGCAGCCCGCTGGCCTCTGCGACGATCCGGGCGGCCTCCAGAGGCTTGTCGTTGAGGAACTCGGTCGCGTCCAGCTGCGCCTGCAGGAACGCGTCGAGGACCTCCGGGTGCTCGGCCGCGTAGGCCCGCCGCACGACCACCCCGTGCAGCGTCGGGTAGTCCAGCTCGGCGCCGTCGTAGAGCAGCTTGGCCTTGTCCTGGAACACCAACAGTCCGGGCCAGGCGACGAACTGCGAGAGTGCCTGCACCTGACCGGATTCCAGCGCCGAAGCGCCGACCTGGGGCTGCTGGTTGAGCACTTCGACGCCGGTGTTGGGGTCGACGCCGGCTCGGGACAGCGCCTGCACCAGCATGCCGTGGCCCGCCGACCCGACGCTGGCCGACACCTTCTGCCCCTTGAGGTCGGTCAACGTCCGCGCCGGCGAATCCGGTTTCACGACAACCATGTTCAGCGCGCCCTTCGGGTTGTATCCCGTCACCGAGACGATCTCGGTGCGGGCACGCTCGTTGGACTGCGTCTTGGACCCGTTGATCAGCATCGGGTAGTCGCTCATCGACCCGATGTCGATCTTCTCGGCGACCATCTGCGCGGTGATCGGCGCTCCGGTGTCGTAGTCCTGCCACGTCACGCGGTACTCGGTGCCGGTGCGCTCGCCGATGTCGGAGAGCCGCCGCTCCAGATAGCCCTGTGCGCGCAGCAGTGTGCCTGCGGTGACGGTGTTGATGGTCTTGGACTGATACCCGACGACGACGTTGACGACGTCGGAGGAATCGGACGCGGAGTCGAGCGAGCAGCCCGAGGCCGCGACCGTCAACGCGGCGGCGAGTGCGGCCAGACGGTACAACGGTCTTCTCATGTGTGGGTCCTCAGCGGATCAGATAGGGCATGTTGACGGTGACGGCGCCGGTGGGACAGCGCGCTGCGCAGGGTCCGCAGTACCAACACTCGTCGACGTGCATGAAGGCCTTGCCGTTCTCGGGGTTGATCGCCAGCGAGTCGAGCGGGCAGATGTCGACGCACAGCGTGCAGCCCTCGATGCACAACGACTCGTCGATCGTCACGGGCACGTCGGCGCGTTGGTTGATCAATGTCACGGATTGCTCCTCATCAGGCTGCCGCGCATGGTGATTCGGTCACCGCGCATGCGGATGTACTCCAGGTCGACGGGCCGGCCGTCGTCGAGGCTGGTGAGTCGTTCCAGCATCAGCAGCGCCGCGCCGTCGGGCACCTGCAACGTCGCCGCCGAATGCGCGTCGGCCGAAACCGCCTCCAGCGCCAGCGTCGCGCGGCCCAACCGCTGACCGCTGACCTGTTCGATGAGCGCGAACACGTCGTTGGTCTCCAGCGAGTGCTGCACCACCTCGGCGCCGATGTCGGGCGCCAGATACGTCAGATCGAGCGACAGCGGAAGGTCGCCGAGATACCGCAACCGCTCGATGAAGAGCACCTGCTCGCCCGGCTCCAGCCGCAACTTGCGCGCGACCGCGGGCGGCGCGGCCAGATGCTGCACCGCGCGGACCTCGTTGCGGACCTCGCCGTAGTCCTTGAACGTCTCCTTCAGGCCCACCAGGGCGTCGAGGCCGTGGTCGTACTTGCGCACCGCGACCTGAGTGCCGACCTTGGGGCCACGGTCGATCAGGCCTTCGTTCTTCAGCACGGCGAGCGCTTCGCGAACGGTGTTGCGGGACACGAAGAACTCCGCCGCCAGATCGTGTTCGGCGGGCAGGCCGCCGTCGAATGCGCCCGCGTGGATCTGGTGCCGCAACACATCGGCGACCTGGCGAGCGCGGTCGGCGCGCGGCCGCCGAAGCGGCGTCGGCTCGGGCTGCGACATGC
>NZ_LZJE01000011.1:0-850 GCF_001666865.1 Mycobacterium sp. E136 | reverse complement strand
GGAGGATTCGAGAACTACTTCCGCGAACTGGGCGAACTGCTCATGTCCGGCCAAGCCGCGGTCGCATCCGGCGCACCCCTGCATGAGTCTGCCGAATTTCAAGAGCTGGCGACCAACTACGGCCTGACCTACGGCACGCCGGACTGGATGGACGATGTGGTGCGCCGGTACGGATTGTCTGCGGCGACACATTGACCGACGTTCTTGCTCCAGGGCGAACTTGACGCCGACGTACCCGTCTCAAACCCTGCGCAGGGGGGACCATCGGCGATAGTCTCGATTCAGCCTTGCAGTGAGCGCTTCGAATTGGCCAAGCTTTCTCACCGAGGCTGTCGAAGGAGGTGTCGAGTGTTCGATCTGTCAAAAGCTTCCAGCCGACGCCTCGGTCTGGCGATCGTCGGCATCGCGTTCGCCGCGGCCCCCGTCATCACCGCATTGGGCGGCGGCCCTGCCCAATCGATCGGCGAACCGGCGTGCAGCGGCAGCGAATCCATCGTCGATGGGACGCCGACATGTGTGCCCGCACCCGCTGCCCCCGGGGTGTCCAACGTGCAGCCGCCCCCCGTCGACACCCAACAGCAGGACGGCGGCGCGAACAAGGTGGTGCCCGGTACCGTCGCCAGGGTTCCGGGAGCGAGCGCCGCGAACGCCGACAACGACACCGACACCGGCGGCACGGCAGATAGCGACAATGACTCCGACAGCAAGGGCGACGGGGGCGGCGAGGCCTGAGGCCACCTCTCGCCGTCGCGAGCGCTCAGCCCTAGTGGTGCCCGCCGTCCTGCTGTTGGGTGTCGACGGGGGGCGGCTGCACGTTGGACACCCCGGGGGCAGCGGGTGCGGGCACACA